>NZ_JBHZAV010000042.1:0-63928 GCF_042754445.1 Embleya sp. NPDC059213 | reverse complement strand
CCGCTGCGCGGCTTGCGAGTGAAGCGAGCCGCGTTGCGGCTCGCGGTGGCGCGTTGCGCCACCGAGGCTCCCCGCGTTGCGGGGAGCTCGATCCGCGTTGCGGATCGAGGGAAGTGAAGGCCTCCCGCGTTGCGGGAGGCGTCCGATCCGCGTTGCGGCTCGGACCAGGGCCGCGTTGCGGCCCGCCGGCAGCACGAAGTGGGTTGCGGTTTCGGGGTGTTCCTCACGTGCGGGAGTGTCGGCTCCCCGCGTTGCGGGGAGCAACCGATCCGCGTCGCGGATCGGCGGGCGCCGGCGACAAGGCCGGGGGTTGCCGAGGTGGTGGGTCGGGCCGGCATCGTTTTGTCATGACCGCATCTATGCCCCGGCAGGTATTCCGTCTGCGTTTCAAGGAGTTCGTCGTCAACCCCACGGACCCGGATCTCACCTGTCGCGAACTCGACCTCCACGCGGACCTGTTGACCTTCGAGGACGGCACCACCACGTTCTGGCTGGAGGGAATCGAGGTGTGCGACTTCCCCTCCGCCTCGCTGGGCTCGGTGGAGCTGATCACCGCCCCCGACACGAACGTGAGGAAGCCGGCGTCGAACGTGGACGAGACCGCGGACAAGGCCTACTCCGTGGAAGAGATCCGCACACGGCACGCCAACGCCTACCAACGGTGGACACCCGAGGACGAGCAACTGCTCCTGGAACTCCACGCCGCCGGGCACGGCCCGGACGAGCTCGCCCGGCGCTTCGACCGCCAACCCAGCGCGATCCGCGCGCGACTGGGAAAGCTTGGCGTGCCGGAATAGGGCGGAACGGCAAGCCGCACCCCTCCCCCGCCTCGAACGCGAGACGCGGGTTCGGCGGACGGATCGACGCGTGACCGTCGTCGTCCACGATTTCATTCGTTCGGGGTGACTCGATGCCTTCGAGGTTCATGTGACTCAAAAATTTCGCAGGTAGACTTTGACGTGAAGCGAGTATCACGTCGGGTATTCACGAGGCATGACGAGGAGGGCCGGTGCGCAATTTCGCACCACGGCCTCGGCCGCACCAGATCGAAGCCGTCGACGCCGCCGTACGCGGCCTGGAAGGGCCCGTACGGCCCGGGGGCAACCGCGGACTCCTGGTGTCCGCCACCGGCACCGGGAAGACCCTGATCGCCGCCGAGACCGCCAGGCGACTCGCACCCACCGGTGGCACCCTCGTCCTGGTCCCCACCCTCGACCTGCTCACCCAGACCGTCACCGCCTGGCGCACCCTCGGACACGAAGAGGCCATGCTCGCGGTCTGCTCCCTCGAAGGCGACACCGCACTCGGCGCAGCGAACGTGCGCGCCACCACCAGCGGACCGAGCCTCGCCCTGTGGGCCCAACAGCACGTGCAGTACACGGTGTTCGGCACGTATGCCTCGCTGGGCAGCATCATCCACGCGCACACCGGGCCCTACGGGATCCCCGCCCTTCCGGCGTGGAGGCTGGTGCTGTGCGACGAGGCGCACAGAGCCGCCGGACACGTCGACAAGAGTTGGACCGACATCCACGACAACACCCTCGTCCCGGCGCAGCGGCGGTTGTACATGACCGCCACACCCCGGATCTACGAGTCCTTCAAGGGGCGGCGCAGGCGGCGGCGCAGCGAACGGCGCGGGGGTCCGGGAGTCGGCGCGGGCGGCCAGGAGGCGCTGTTCGAGGTGGGTTCGGGGGGCGGGGCGCACGGCGTGGGCGGCGGCCTGGAACACCTCGTCGAATCTCACACCGGACCTCACATCGAGCTTCCGCCCATTCCGGACGACATCGCATTTGATGTCGATCCGGAGGATGAGTATTTCTCGCCGGAAATGCAAGCCGGGATGATCGATGAAGGGGGTGAAATGTCCGCTTCATCTGATGGGTCATCAGATGAAGGTGGTGACGCGTTCCGGGTTCGGGCGCCTCGGCTGCCGCGCGTTCCCGCGCTCCCCGAGGAACTCGCCGTATCCATGGACGCGATCGACATCTACGGCCCGAGGGTCTTCCACCTCGGACTCGCCGAGAGCATCCGACGCGGGCTGCTCGCACGGTTCGTGGTGCTGGTGGCCGACATCAGGGACACCGAGCTCAACCAGGCCCGACGCGACGCGCTCAAGGCGTTGGACGACGAGAGCCCGGACGCGCCGAAACTGGTCGAGGCATGGCGCGGCAAACGCCTCGCCTCGCTGCAGACCGCACTCCTGAAGACCGCGCGAGAGAACGGACTGCGGACCGTCATCACCTTCCACCACCGCGTCGCCGAAGCCAGGGCCTTCGCGCTCGGACTGCCCGACGTGGGCCGGCGGCTGCGGGCCGAACTCCCGGACCAGGCGCCCACGGACGTGCGCGCCGAATGGCTGCACGGGGACCACCCGGCCGAACACCGCCGACGGGTCTTGGGCCGGTTCGCCGAACCCGGCACGCCGGGTGACCTGTCCGTGGTGTCGAACGTGCGAATCCTCGGGGAGGGCATCGACTGTCCGGCCGTCGACGCCGTGGCCGTCTTCGACGAAATGTCGAGCGTCGTGAACATCACCCAGGCCCTGGGCAGGGCCCTGCGGCAGAAACCGGGGCAGGGCAAGGTCGCCGCGATCATCGTCCCCGTCTTCCTCGACGACCACGAACACCCCGACGACATGCTCCTCTCCGACGGACACCGATACCTCGTCACCGTGTTGGAGGCGCTCCGCGCCCACGCACCCGAGACGGTCGAAGCACTCGCCGTCCCCCAGGCCCGAGCACACGACGCAGCACGGGCGATCGCCGAGGACGAGACCGACAACGACACGGGCGACACGGGCGGCGGCGCGGCAGCGGTGGGCGGCGCAGGTGTGGTGGACGGTGAGGGGGCCGTCGAGGGCGTGGGTGGGGTCGTGGAGGGTGTGGTCGGGTCGGTGGGTCCGGATGTGCCGGGCGGGGGTGTGGAGGCGGAGACGCGGCCGTTCCTGCGGTTCTCCAGCCCCCGTGACCCGGCGGTCGTCGCGGACTTCGTGCGGCTGCGGGTCATCGATCCCGACGAACGCGACTGGGTTCGCGGGTATCTCGCCGCGCGGCGGTTCCTGTGGACGCACGGCCATTTGAGGATTCCGCTCGATACGCGGGACGGGCACGACCACGAGTATCCGGTCGGGCGGTGGGCCGCGGTCCAACGACGCGAGTACGCCGCGGGACGCCTGCACAAGGACCGGGTGCGCAAGCTCGTCATGCTCGGGATGGTCTGGTCCCACCCCGACGCCGCCTTCGACGACGGACTCGCCACCGCGCGACGGTATGTCGAGCGTGTGGGGCACCTCGCCGCACCACAGAACGCCGTCCAGGACGGCGTGCGCATCGGACAATGGCTCGCCAACCAACGCCGCCACGGCGTCCTGGACGCACACCCCGAACGCGAAGCCGCGCTCCGGGAATTGGACCCGTGGTGGAAGCCGGAAGGGTGGACCACCGCATGGCAGAGGGCCGCCAACGAAGTGCGGCTGTACCTGGGGCGCGGCGGGGTTTTGGAGGAGCTGACACCCGGACACGTCGCCGGCGGGCGGGACATCGGCACCTGGGCGCAGCGACACCAGCAGGCGGACGTGCGGGCACGACTGGGGCCCGGACAACTCGAACAGCTCGACGAACTCGGCATCCGACCCGAACACGACGGCGGCGCGGGGGACGGTGGCGGCGCGGCGGCGGGTGAAGGTGGCGTGGCAGTGGATGGCGACACGGGCCCCGAAAGCGTGGCGGTGGCTGTGGGCGTCGGTGGCGGGGACGGTGGCGGCGAGAGGGTTGCCGGTGCCGGAAACGGTGTGGAGGAGGGCGGTGCGGTTGCGGGCGGGGACGGCGCCGGGGCCGCCCCGGCGCCGAGGCGCGGGCGGGGCGCGTGGGAGACGGCGTTCGCCGCAGCCGTCGCCTACCGCGAACGCGAAGGGGACCTCGACGTACCCCGCGCGCACGTCGAGACCGTGACGACGGAGACCGCGGCCGGGGCCGAGGGCGGCGCGGGCGAGGGCGAGGGCGGCGGGGTCGTCGACGTGCGGCTTGGCAAGTGGGTCAACAACCAACGCACCCGTCGAAGTTCGATGAGCGAGGAGCGGGTGCGGCTGCTCACCGAACTCGGCATGCGCTGGTGAGGCGCGGCGTCGAGTCGGGGTCCGTCGAGGACTCGGGTTCGGTGGGGGTGAGATTCGCAGTGAGGTTCCGGTGAAATCGAGGGTGGAGGGTTCGTCGAGGGTGCCCGTGACCGTCGGGATCGAAAAGGTCGGGGTGTCCTGGCGCCGTGCGCGATCATGACGGCATGCTCCCTCCGCGACTGCTGTGGCGTGATCCTCGGCGGATACCCCGTCTCGACATCCAGGACGTCGTGATCGAGATCGTGCGGGATCCGTCGTTCCACGAGCCGTCGGAGACGGACGTGTGCGGCTGGTTCGTGCAGGTGTGTCTCACCCACGACCGCACCTACGCCCGGGGCGGGTGCGGCGAGGGCGAGCATCTCGTCGAGTTGGTCTGCTCCGTACACGGTCCGGAGAACCTCGAGGCCCACCCGCTCATGCACCGCTTTCCCACCGGATTCACACCCGCCCTGTCCCCGGAGCAGTATGCCGAACTCGAGAACGACCTGTATCCGGAAGGTTGTGGGCGGCCCGCCGGGCGTGACGCCGACACGATCACGGGCCGAACCCGGGAATGGACCTCGGCCTGGCGACGCGCTGCCAACGCGCCGCGATCCCGCCCACGCATCAGGCGGAGTTCGTTGAGCGAGGAGTGGGTGCGGCTCCTCACCGAACCCGGCACGCGGCGGCAAGGGGTGGTGTCGGCCCGGGGGTTCGTGTTCGGTGGGGTGAGGTTCGCAGCGGGATCGAGGGCGGTGGGCGTCACCAGGCGGTGATTTGGAGGATGTAGACGCGTTGGTGGCGGGGGACGACCTGGTAGACGAACATGCCGTTCGCGACCAGGGCCGTGCCGCCCTGGGGTGATATTCCCTCGTAGGTCTCGCCGTGGAGGTAGAGCGCTTCGGCGGCGCGGACGAGTTCGGCGGCCTTGTCCTCGACCTGGACGATCAGGACCGGCGGGGCGTCGGCGGTCACGTACGGCTCGTCCGGTTCGTACTCCCAGGCCCAGGTCACGCGGTGGCCTCGCGGGCCTCGGCGAGGACGGCGAGGAGTTCCGCGCGGGCGGCCTGCCAGGCGGGGTCGTGGCGTTGCAGGGTTTGCAAGGTTTGTTCGGCCGTGTGGCGGCGGGCGAAGAGGTCGGGGCGACGTTCGACTTCCACCTCGCCGGCCCACACCGTCAGCCAGCCCTGGATCGGTCCCAGGTGTGCGGTCTGCGCGGCGAGTTGGAAGGCCTCGTTCTTCTGGCGTTCCATCTCGGGCAGGCGATGCGGTGCGACGCGGGCCAAGGCCACGCGCAGCGCGTCGGGAGTGCGTTCCGGGCGGGGCAGGCGTGCGCCGTTCGGCAGGGGTGTGGTGGGCTCGCTCATGCCGCGTCGTCCTCTCGGTGGGCGGGGGGTACGTGGCCGGTCGCGGTCAGCGAGGTGATCAGGTGTCCGTCGACGTAGCCACCGAGGAGTAGTTCGCACAGCACGGGCATGGACTTCACGCCCGCCGCGGCGCGGTGGTGGTCGGCGCGTGACCACGCCGCCTGCGACAGCGGGCCGGTACGGCAGCCGGTGCGGGCGGTGCCGTCGCGGGTGGGGCCCAGGGTCCTGCCCGGGGGTGGGGAGATCGTCACCCGCCCGTCGGCGTAGGCGTGCAGGAGGGCCTCGAGCACCGGCGTCAGATCCAGGGCATCGCCGGCCGCGCGGGCGCGGGCCCGACGCCACACGGCGACGTCCATCCACACCAGACGCTCACGCGCACCGTCCTCAAGAGCGTCGACGGTCTCGAAGGCCGCATGGGCGTGGGTGGCGGTGGCGTCCGGCATGACGTCGTCTCCCGTCTCATGTCAAACTCCCTCGGATCGATCACAATCCTAGATGCGCCACATCGAGCCCTGCAAACCCCGGCGTCCGGACCACACGTCCGGTGACCTTCGCGTCCGGCCTCGGATCGGCCCATCGTCCCGCCACGCCCTTCAAACGGCGACCGACGCGCGGGCGGTTCACGGCCCGGACATCGGCAGGCACACACACAGGCCTTCACGTGAGGACCATGGACACCTCTGCCCGGGCGTGCCGGTGTTGCCGCCGCCCGCGACGTTCCATCGGCTGGTGAACGCGTTGGCCGATCCTGGTGAGCGGTGCGGGAGCACGGCGAGGACGGCCACCGGTGGGGGCCGGTCGGTCGTCCGTCGGGGGTGGTGCGGCCGGGGGAACAGGTGCAGATCGACACCACGCGCCTGGATGTGTCGGCGGTCCTGGAGGACGGCACGCTGGGACGTCCCGAACTGACGATCGCGGTGGATGTGGCGACGCGGTCGATCCTGGCGGCGGTGTTGTGTCCGGCGGGTACGAAGGCGGTGGATGCGGCGTTGTTGTTGGCGGAGATGGCGGTGCCGCATTCCGCCCGGCCCACATGGCCCGCGGCGTTGGGGTTGTCGGTGGCGGCGGTGCCGTATGAGCGGTTGTCGTCGTCGCACGAGCGGTTGGAGGGTGCGGCTGCGCGGCCGGTCGTGGTGCCCGAGACGATCGTCGTGGACCGGGGGAAGGTGTTCGTCTCGAAGAGTTTCGTGGCCGCGTGTGAGACGTTGGGGATCAGTGTGCAGCCCGCGCCGCCGCGCAGGCCGACCGCGAAGGCCGTGGTGGAACGGACGTTCGGCGCGATCAACACACTGTTGTGCCAACACGTGGCCGACCGCACCGGCTCCCATGTCCTGGTACGCGGGCGGGACGTGGCGGACGAAGCGTGCCGGAGGGTTGCGCAGTTGCAGGACTTCCTCGACGAATGGATCGTCTGTGGGTTTACCGACCGCAGGAGCTCGTGCACCGGCTCTGAACTGCGACGACTCATAGACTACATGTCCGTGACGCTGGCTCACCACGGTTGGCGACCAATCGTCGAAGCGGCTGTCAGAACGCCATGGAACGGCTGCTGGAGGGTGTGGTGATCGCTGGCCGGTTGGGCTGCGGTTGGATGGTCGGCGCGCAGGGGTCTGCGTTTTGGTCCGATCAGCAAAGGAGTGTGCAGCCCGGTGGATCAGGTGCATGAGGTTGTGGCGGGGAACCGCTATCCAGGACGGGGTGTGCTGTGGGTGAGGACCCTGGGCGGTGCGCTGTGCGGCGGCTATTTCCTGACCGGCCGCAGTGTCGCCTCGCAGGCCCGTGCTCTGCGCCGAGGCGATGGTGAGCTGATCGTCTCGCCGACCGGCGAGTCCGGGCACGATCCGCTGCGGCACTATGTTGCGGCTCGCGAGCGGGACGGTTGGCTCGTCTTCGGCAACGGCGAGCAGGTTGCCGTGGTGTCGGACCTCCTCCAGGCGGGCCGGACCCCGGCCGAGGCGCTGGGGGGTCTGGAGTACGAGCCCGACCCGCCGATCTTCACGCCCCGGATCACCGTGGCCGCTGATCTGCGTGGGGGGCGGGATACCTGGTTCGGTGCCGCGCGCCGAAGCCGAGGTGGGCGGGCTGCTGCTGATGTATTGATGCTCACGGTTCGCGATCTGGCCCCGGGGGATGCCGTGCTGATGACGACGTACCGCTCCGACGGGGACCGTGTCGCGACTGGTGAGCCGTTCCTCGAAGCGTGGACCGAAGCGGCCGATCAGAACGAACTCCTGGAGGAGCTGTGGGGCGCGCTGGCCCCGGAGTTCCGCGTGGCGGCGGCGGTCTTCGAGCCCGGACGGCTGGCCGACGCCGCCATCCGCCACGCGGTGGATGCCCAGGTGTGATTACCCGGTGGATGGGGCGATCTGGGATTCGAGGTCGGCGACGCGGCGGTCCTGGAAGCGCAGGTTAGAACGGGCCGCCTTGAGCCGCTCGTCAAGGGTGCGATTGTCGGTCGTGAGCTGGCGGACTCGCTGCTTGAGGGTGGTGTTCTCGGTGGTGATCCGCTGGATGGCCTCCTCGGTCGACTCGGCTTCCAAGTCCCTTATCTGGCCGAGGAGTTCGCCGATTCGGGTCCGCTGGGTGAGGACCTCGGTCCGGGCGGCCTTGAGGGCTTCCTCGGCGTTCAGTGCGCGCTCGCGCCAGGTTGCCTCGCACTCGTCGTCCTGTTCGACGAGCATCCGGGTCCGACGGTCACCTGCCTCGGCTATGGCCGTGGCGATGGCGGCCCGGGCTTCGGGGTTGGCATAGAGGAAGGTGCGTGAGACGTTCGCCCGCCGGGCGACAGCGGCGACGCTGACCTGGGCCTTCTCGCGTTGGAGCCGGGCGATGGACTCGCGGACCCGCAGGAGGGCCGAGTCGGTCTTGCTGCGGCGGGCTGCCAGGGCAGCGGCGGTGCGGGGTTCGGGGACGGTGTTCATGCGACGTCCTGTTCGGGGCCGGTGTCCTCGGCTGTGCACGTATTGCTGTACTCGTTCTCTTCCTCGGTGCCCGCGTCGGCGAGGTCCGCGGCGCGGAAGGCGGTGGACCAGACGCGGTGGAAGTAGTCCTGGGGTTTGCGCAGGTCCAGGGCGAGGGCGTCATCGAGGAGGCCGAGGCCGGCCAGGGCCTTCTCCAAGCCGTCGATGGCGCGGGCGGTGGGCTCGAAGTAGCGGTGGAGGTAGTCGGCGGTGGCGTCGTCGGGGGCGCCCTCGGCCAGCAGCCGCCACTGCTCGCGCTTGCGCCGCCAGTAGAGGAGGTCGGCGCCGGACAGGACGAACTTGTCGCAGTTGCGGCAGTCCAGGTTCCAGGGGCAGGCGCCGCCGTCGACGACCGGCTGGAAGGTACAGAAGCCGCCTTCGGCGGGTGTGCTGCGGCGGGACAGATCGATGGCGAGGGCCTGAGCCTGCTCGCGGGTGAGCGGGGTGGTCGCCTCGGTGAGGATTTCGCCCGGGCTGGCGGTTCCGGAACCGGCGACCCAGACGTGTTGGAGGACGTCTTCGAGGTCAGACTGGGTCAGGTGGACGTAGTGCTCGGCCATCCGTTCGGAGACGTGGCCGAGGTATCGGCGGACGTGGGTCAGGGTCGCCCCGGCTCTCAGCAGGCTGGTCACCAGCGAGTGCCGGGCCTGGTGGGGGACCCAGCGGCCGATGTCGAGCTCGTCGATCCAGAGCTTGAAGCCCTTGTGGAACCACTTGTAGGACAGCGGCCGACGTCCGTCGCGGTTGCGGATGTTCGTAGGGAACAGCGCCATCCTGGTGCGTTCCTCGGCGGTGGGCGGCCGGTTGTTCCGGGCCCTCGAACAGGGTCGGGGTCTTGCGCTGGCGAGCTTCCAGAAGTTGGTGGACTCGCTCGGGGATCCGTAGGGCCTGGTCGTAGTTGCCGACTTTGGTCTGGTCGTGCCAAAGCATCGGGAGTCCGCCGTAGCGGCCGAGGCACTCCAGGCGGAGCTGGAGGATCTCTCCGCAGCGGCGGCCAGTGACGATGATCGTCTCCCAGGCGTCCCGCAGGCCGCGGTCGAGCGGGTCGTAGGTCCCTGCGAGCCTGAGCAGGTTGGTCTCGTCAGCGAGCGCGCGGGCGACACCGTCGGCGAAGGGCTGCCGAGGCGGCTGACCGACCGTCCCGGGGCGGGCATGGCGGCGATGAAGGCCCGGTCCAGGCCGAGTCGTTCGGCCTCTCCCGATTCCAGTGCCCCGCGCAGGAGCCGCCGGGTGCGGTGGAAGACGCGCTGTCGGGTGTTGGCGGTCACGATTGACGGCTTGCCATGGACGCCTCTGGCCGCCAGCGAGACGAGACCGTCCCGCTCGCGTTGCCGCTGGTCGGCGACGAACTGGTGCATGTGCTCGGCCGTCAGTGCCCGCGGGTCGTGGCCGCCGGCGGGAGCGTGGAGTTCCAGGAAGGTGCTCAGCTCCAGACCGGCTCGGCGCATGTCGTCGAAAGTGCCTCCGCTGCGCGGACAGCTCGGAGAGCGCAGGATCGCGACCAGGTGGTCCCAGATCAGGTCGCGCAGCCATCGCTGGGAGACGCCGGTGAGGTCCATGCGGACCGAGCGGCCGGTGAGCTTCCGCCCGAAGTGCTCGGTGAGGATGTATCCGAGCTCGCGCGTCTCGGCCGGCGTCACATAGAGAGGGTGCAGCCAGCCGGTCACGGCCCGCAGGATGTGGACCGCCTCGCGGCTGACCGCCTTCTGCAGAAGCCGTTCCTCCTCGGGGCCCGCGTCTGTCAGCGACCGGAGACGGTGCTCGCGGGCGAAGTTCGCCAAGCCCTGCCAGGTGACCAATTCCCAGCGGCCGTGCGCCTTTTGGGTGTAGGTGAACATGCCCCACTTGATCTCGGCCCGCAGCTGCGGATGCAGCCCCCGGAGGTTGACCTGCGCGGGCCGGAGCACTGCCACGGCACTCGCGCACCAGCGCTCGAAGGCGTGCTCGTCCTCGTAGCTGACCGGCGCGACCAGCCCGCGGCGTCCCTAGCGGGTGCCCCACTGCGAGGGCAGGGTCGCTCCGCCCGGCCTGCCGTGCCTGCGGTAGCGGCGCTCGTGCCGGAAGCACAGCCCGAGCGGGGAGTCCGCCAGCTCCGGGCAGACATGGACCCGGCAACTGCCGAAGCCAGGAAGGGGTCGCCGGTCGAGGAGCCAGGCGTCGAAGTCGGCATCGCCCCCGCGGCGGCCGCGGTGGTTGTACCAACGGAACTCGTGATAGTGGCAGAGCTCCAGTGTGAGATGTCGGGCCGGGCGCTCGGGGCGGATCCCACAGGTCCGTTGCTCCACGCCATCTCCGAGACCGACGGGCGCCGCGGTGCGGAGGAACTCGGCTCGCGTTCTTCCCCGGTCGCGGTGGTCGCGCCAGAGCATCTCGTGGGATGAGCACAGATCGCCGTGGCCCATCGTGGACCGGTCGCAGTCAGCGCAGAGGCAATTCCACCGGTAGACCGGGTGGTTCGGTGGGACCTTGATGATGTCCGGGCGGAACAGCGGGTCGAACAACGGGGCGCTGATGAGTGCGGTGAGGACCTCCAGCCGGTCCCTGCCCGTGCGGGTATCCGGCTGTGGCAGCAGGGTTGTCACGGTCACTTCGGCTCACCCCCAGACAGTGCGCAGGGCGGCGTCGAACGCGGGGTCATGGAGGTCGAGGTGGCCGTAGACCTCGTCGACCGTGGCGGCCGAGGCCCAGCCGCCGGCGTCCCGGGCTATCAGCAGATTGCCGTCGGCGGCGTCGAGGACCGCGGAGGTGAACGTGTGTCGGAAGGCGTGGGGTTCACCAGCCCGAGCCCGGCGCGTTTCCCGGCCCGGCCGAGCATCCGCCGGGCCCCGACCGGCGCCCACGGCTGCCCGACGCGGGCGCCGTGCAGCTGGACCAGGAGGATGCCGTGTCCGGCCCCGCGCGGGTACTCGCTGGTGAGGTACTCGAAGTAGGTGTGCACCATCTCCGGGCTGACCCGCTTGATCAGCCCGCCGGTGACCGTGCCGTGCTCGACCTGCCAGGAGTGCTTGGTCTTGGCCTCGGCCCGGTTGGGGTTGCCGGGACGGTGGCAGACGTGCAGGTGAGGGCTGCGGCACTCGTTGCAGGCCGCGTTCTCCCGCAGGTGCAGGTCGACCAGGTGCAGCCCGCACATCTCGCCGACCCGGAGCCCGCCGTCGGCCAGCCAGGTCACCATCATCCGGTCCCGGGCCGAATTCACCGCCTTCAGCAGCTTCTCCCTGGACCCGTCGGGCAGCATCTTCGGGTGCCTGCGGTGCGGCCCCTTCGGCACGAGCGGGTTCGCCGGCAGCGCGGTCTTCACGTGCCCGAGCAACGAACGGCGACGGTCCACCCGCGACGGCAGCCGCGTGCCGTCGAGCTTCTCACCGAGGTCCACGTTGACACCGAGGGACGCCTGGTGCAGGTAGAAGCCCTTCAGACAGGACGCCGATATCGACAGCGCGGACCGGCCGTACGGACGCTTGCCCACCCGCCACGGCTCCCCGAGCGGCATATGGACCTCAGCACCGACGATGCCCATGTACCGTTCCAGGTCGCGCAGTTGGACTGTCACGAAGTCCAGGCACTCACGCTCCAGCCACCGCAGATGGTCCACCAGGTAGTACGCGTACGTCTTCTGCGTGCCCGAGCCGTCATGGATGCGCAGGAACCGGTCTGCCTCGGCGTGGAGCGTGCCCTCCGGCCAGACGATGGTCCACGACCTCCGCCCGCCCTTCCGCTCGATCCGCTGGACTCTCAAGTCCCCAACAACAAGCTGCCGTACCACTCGTCCTCCGTACCGACTCCAGAACATGACGAACGTCCTGAACCCGGTCGGTAAACGAGCCCGTGACGTCCACGCCACAGGCTCGGACGGACATCACGAACAGCACAAATCACGGTCGGTAAATGCGGGTGGCAGGGCCGGCCCCACGAGGGGCTGCGGCATCCGATGACGGCCGGGGCGGCGCCGGCGCCGAACGAGATGTGGGGCGCGCTGGTGGGGGCGTGCGGGTATGTGCCGGTGCCGCTCGCCGGACGGGATTATGTGGAGTTGCTGCCGGTGCGGTGGCATCGGGTCACCGACCGCGGGATCCGTATCGACCACCGCACCTGTGACCATCCGGTCCTGGGGGCGTGTCGGGGACGGTCCTCGGGAGCGGTCGCGCGGCAGGGCAGGTGGGAGGTGCACCGCGACCCCCACGACGGCCGCCGGGTGTGGATCCGATTGCCCGGCGGAAAGTTCGCCGAGGTGCCGTGGATCCACCGCGACCACGCGAACGCCCCGTTCGACGTCCACGCGTGGAGGCACGTGAGGGAGAACGTCGAACGACGCGGGGACCGTGAGCGGCACGAAGCCGACCTCGCCGACGCCCTCGCGGCGCTCCTGCGCGAGGTCCGCCCCGCCGCAGGGCCCGCCCGCGGCGGGAGGCGAAGAAGTCGTGGACGCGGGGACAGCGCGGCGGGTCGGGCGGTTCCCGGGGCGCACCGCGTCGTGGAGCAGGCGGGCACCGGGCACGACGGGCATGCCGCGAACTCGGAGAGTGTCACGGGATTCGCCTTCCTCCTACGGCATGCGGTCTCAGCTCATAGCCCGCTTACTCCCCCGAGGCGTGTTTGCGATCCAGCAAAACGCGCCGAGGGGGGCCCAATCGAAATGGTCAAGACCGGCGGACAGCCTATCCAGGATGGATTCGACCGTACCCGACCACGCCTCGAACCCATCCTCTCCGAGATCTCCCACCTGCATCAACCCCTGTTGTAGCAGCACTTTGAGGACCGCCATTGCATTTCCGCGAAAGTCCTCCGCTTCAAACTTCACAGAATCTCTCACCACATCGAGAAGTCGATCGACGGGGAGCCAATCATCCAACCCCTCGATCAACAATTCTCGGACGATCACGTTTACATTCACGAATGCCTACTCGGGAAGATGAACTTTGAAATGCCTCGGTTCGAAAATATCGATCGTCTCACCGGGAGTCCCAAACCTGTTCGAAGACGAGGAAGCTGTACGGAACTGCATCACGGTCCCATCCCCGAGCGTGCATCCGGTGATCGGGAACGTCCTGCGGGCGGCATGGCGTGTGTGTATCGCCGTTGGCGGCTCCTCTAGCCTGTGCTGAACCTCCTGACAGTCCGGCACTCGTGTATCCGGGCTTTCGGTTGGGGCTCGGGAGGGTGGTTCGCGTGGGGTGGTTCTCGCGGGAGTTCGTTCCGGACGTCGTCTTCGAGTCGGTGATCGCGGACGGGGTGATCCGGCCGGCGTACACCGACTACGACGGGGTGCTGTGGATCGAGGACGAGGATCGCTGCCGCAGCCGCCGCCCTCGCGCCCGCGCGCGGCTGCGTGGTGCTGCCAACGGCCGTCGGTTCGGCCGTTCCCGTCTTCTACCGATCACCGGGGGTGTGGTGCGATCCTGGGCCCATGTCTGACTGGACCCACGTCGTGCGAGGAGAGGCCGTCGTCCTGCCCGGGACGCTGGGAGGCATCCGCGCGGCACTGCCCGAGGAACAGCGAGCCGCGTTCGACGAGGAGATGTACTCCACCCCCCTCGAACACCTCGCCCGTCGGGCGATCCTGGGCTGGGCCCTCCCTCCGGAGGCGCACGAGGAATCCGAGGAGGACCTCGCGCGCATCAGGGCGGGCGACTACACCGGCGTGACCGACGGCCTGGGCAATCCGGTCCGGCCACCCGACGGGGAGGACCCGTGAGCTACCGCGTCCAGTACGCCAACGCCGCCGAGGCCGCCCTCGCCAAACTCTCCGATTCCCGCAGACGCGAAATAGTCACCACCGCCGACGCCACCATCGGCCGCGACCCCTACGGACACGGCTCCTGCGCCATCCGAGGAGACCGCGACCGCCGCGAAGTCACCATCGCCCGGGCCTTCGTCACCTACGAAGTCAGCCCCAACGTCGTCGTCGTCACCGTCATGCAGGTCACCGCGCCCTTCGGCTGACATCCACGGCACGGAGGAGCTCCGTCGTCGTGCCCGCGTCACCCATGTGGCATCGCGGGCACCTCGGTAGCTCCTGCGTCGAGGTTGCGGGCCTCGTGCGCGAGAACCTCGGCCACCAACTCCCGACACACCGTGAACAGCGCGGCCCGATCGGCACGTTCGAGAACCGCGCCGTCGTCCAGGGATCGGGGCCATGCCCGCACGACGTCCTCGCGGCACTCGGGGAATCGCGTGAAGGACGTCGACGAGGTTGGGGCGCGTCACCTCGGCCACCCTCCTGCCGGAGGGGCGTATCGCGGGTTCCTGTACAGCGAGTTGCATGTGAGGAGCCGACGAGGAATAAGGCTAGCGCGGTCGCGAATGAAGCGACCGGGAATTTTCTCGGTCTCGAACCACCCGGAACTCCGGGGCCGGCTTCTCGCCGCGGAGGCGGTCAATCTCTCCCTCCCCCCGCCGTCCGATGGCCGTCACCCGGACGGCGGCGCGGACGGTGGATCCGGAGTTGGAAGAGGCCACGGTACGGCCAAGGCAAGGTGGTAGTGCTGAGCCGGCACCACGTGCGGTACCCGCTCGGGAGCGGCTTCCCGGGGTCTTGGAGGGACGACGCGTCCACCGCCGGGTGGAAAAGAGGAGCCCGCCCGCCCGGATTCGTCATCGGGTCGAGAGACGCCTATGTGCAGCGGGCCCCGTCGTCGTGCCCCAGGGGATGACCACCCCGGGGCACGCAGGCGCAAGTCGCGGTCGGCGTACGCCGGTAGACACCGCAGTCGCGTCCTCGTGCCCGCAGCCCGACTCCGCCTGTGGTCGGGGAGCGGGAGACCATTGCTGATCTCCGGCTACCCGACCACAATGCTGTGACTGAGCGCTTCAGTTGGCCGGTTGAGCGTTACAGCAGGCAGGTTGGCGCAGATCACGGAATACCGGCGCTATTCGACGATCCATCTGTCCGATGACGGATCCGGTAGGCCGGGTCTCGCGGCGGCTTCCGGATGGTGGGATGTGATGATCGGAATCATGCAGCGCCCGGAGTACCGCAAGACGGAAATCGGCAGCCTCGCGCAGCGTGAGCTGATGCACCTGGTCCTCCTGCGGATGGTGGTCCACCCGGTCCAGGCGTGGTCGGACGTGCCGAGCATCGCCGAACGGCGCACGCCGGAGCAGGCGGGCCCGCGCCGCGAGGGCGTGGTTCGGGGCTCGCGGTTCCGCGACGGTGTCCACGACAACGGCGTCGTGCACCGCGTTGCGTGTGCTGATGTCGCATGACCGGCGCTGATGCCTTTCTGGAGGCTCTCGCGACAAGCGGCCTGCCGCCCCTCCGCGGCCGGCGGCACGTCGGCGACGACTTCCGCGCCGATGTCATGACCCGCGAGCTGGGGCCCCTACGGCTGGCCCGGCTGGTGACCCCGGAGGGCGAGTGCTTCCGGGACGCGCGATCCGCCCGCGCCGCCGACGGCGAGCTGTGGCAGATCGAGCTGGTGACGCGGGGGTGGGTACGTGCCGAGCAGGGCGGCAGCACCGCTGTGCTCGGGCCCGCCGATCTGGTCCTGATCGACCCGGTGCGGCCGGTCCGGTTCGCCGGCACCGCGACCACGCACGTGACCGTGCTGGTACCGCGGCGCTCGCTGCGGCTCGGACCGGACGACGCCGCCCGGCTGGCCGGAGTGCGTATTCGCGGTGACCGCGGCCCCGGGGCCCTGGTGTCCTCGCTCGTGCGGGACATGGCGCGATCCCTGGACGGGTTCCGCGCCGACGAGGCGGACAGGTCGGCGGCCGCGGTGATCGAGTTGATCGCGGTGGCGCTCTCGGCTCAACTGGGCAATTCGCGTCCGGTCGCCGACGAGGCATTGCGCACCCGGATCGTCGGCTTCATCGAGGCGAGGCTGTCCGACCGGGATCTCGCCCCGGCGAAAGTGGCAGCGGCGCACCACATGTCCGTGCGCAGACTGCACAAGCTCTTCAAGGACCAGCCTCTGACGGTGGCGGCCCTGATTCGCCGACGGCGCCTGGAGCGGTGCCGCGCGGACCTGGCCGGGACCGACCGCACCGTCGCGGCCGTCGCCGCCGACTGGGGGTTCGCCGATCCGGCGCACTTCAGCCGGCTGTTCAAGGCCACCTACGGATACAACGCGGTGGCGCTCACGTCCAACAACCGTGCACAGATGATCAATGCGTCCACCACCGGGGCTGCCGAGGATGGTGACTGACAGCGGAGAATGCGGAAAGGCGATCACATGGAACAGTCGGTCGAGGCAATGAGCGCCATCCCGGCCCGAATGAACGAGGGATGGAACCGCGGTGACGCCGCGGCGTTCGTCGCCGATTTCGCGGATGACGCCGAACTCGTGGACTTCGAGGGAACCATTCACAAGGGACCCGAGTCGGTAATCGCATTCAATCAGCCGCTCTTCGACACGGTACTGAAGGGTTCCCGGCTGGTGCGGAGCGAGGTTCCGTTCGCCCGGATCGTCCGCCCGGGCTGGGGTGTGGTGCACCACCGCGTCGGCCTGGTGATGCCGGGCGAGGAGGAGCCGCTCTCGAGCCGCTACCTCATGCAGCTGCTCGCGGTCGTGTGGCAGAACGACCGTTGGGAGGTCACGACGCTGCAGAACGCGCGCTTGATCTCGTTGGAAACCGCGATGGCCCTGGACGCCCGGGCCACCGCCGAGTAAGGGGCACGATGCCCGGGTGGACGTACACGAGATCGTCGACCCGGTCGCCCAAGGGACTCCCGGCGCCACCCGATCAATCGCAGTCGGCGGCGCCGGACACCAATCAGGCCGCAAGCCGCGAACCGCTCGTTTCGGCACGTTTCTCCTGCTCATCGAGACGGCCCCGCTCCTCGAGCAGAACAAAGTGCCCCTCCACCGGCAGATGAAGCCACTGCTCGACACCTACGCCGACCACCTCAGCCATGCGTTCGACGCGGAAGGCTCAAGCGGCCAGATCAAACGCTCACCGGCCAACCGAAGCGCTCAGTCACAATTCGCCGAAGGCGGCGGCTCGGTGGCTCAGCCGCGGACGCCGAACCCGACGTAGTCCACGTCGGTGAGCTCGACCTCGTCCAGGTCGCCGGCGCGGGTGCCGCCTCCTCGCCGGAGGCCACGTCGCACAGATCATCGGCCACGACCCACGGTAGCCGACGTCGGTGGGTTGCCCGAGGCGGCTGCCGGGGCGGTGGCGCTGCTGGATCGGCGGGTGATCCCGGAGTCGCGTGGCGTGATGTCCCGGCCGAAACAGTGCCCTGCTCAGGGGTGACGGCCTGGCGCCGGCTTCGGAACCGGACCGAGGCCGGCGTCTGGCCGCGCCTGCACGCGGCCTTGCTGGCCGAGTTGCGCCGCGCCGACCTTCTGGACGTGGATCACTGCGCTGTTGACGGCTCGCATGTCCGGGCCCTCAAAGGGGGGATCACGTCGGCCCTTCGCCGGTCGACCGCGCCCGTCCTGGTTCCAAGCACCACCTGATAGTCGACCGACACGGAACCCCGCTCGCAGTCACCCTCACCGGCGGCAACCGCCACGACGTCACCCAGTTCCTGCCGCTGCTCGACGCGGTTCCGCCGATCCGGGGGCTGCGAGGGCGACCTCGCCGCAAGCCGCGGCACTTGTATGCCGACCGGGGTCACGACTTCGACAAGTACAGCCGCCTGCTGTGGAAGCGTGGCATCAGACCGATGATCGCCCGACGTGGCGTGGCCCACGGCTCAGGGCTCGGCAAGGTCCGATGGGTGGTAGAGAGGGCCTTTGCTTGGCTGCACCGGTTCAAACGGCTCCGGACCCACTACGAACGGCGCGCCGACCTCCATCAGGACCTGCTCGAACCGGCCTGCACCCTCATCTGCCTCCGACGCCTGCCCACCGTACGGTGAAGCAAGTGGTCAGACGAGGATGATCGGATTGGTGAGTGCGGCGACGTCCCCGTTGTGATGGCGGACCTCGATGCGGACGAACATTGACTCCTCCGCCGTCGTGTCCCACCGCACCACACCTGCCCCGTCGCCGGGGACAGACACCCGGTGAACCTTTCCTCCATCGGTGTGGAAGCTGACAGTGCCCACCGGCACGCCTCGCACTGCCGCCCGCACTTCGACCTGCCCACCATGAGTCGTGAGCTGTTCTCCCACCCCGACAACGTGACCATCGGCATTGGCAGTGAACGTCACGTCCACGTCCGCCGACTCGGCGATCCAACTGCGGCCGGCACGGATTCCGGCCAGGATCGCCTCGGTGTTCAGCTCCTCGGCATGGACCACGGTGTGCGGGATGCCGATCTGCCCTTCCCAGTGCGTATCGCTGTTGCCCATCGCCGGCCGCCACGATCCCGTGTGCATGTCCGCTGCGAGGCTCCGCCCCCACTCCGCCAAGGCTGCCTCGTTGTCAGCGTTCCAAGGTCGGTCCGAAGTCCACAGTCCGTTCCAGACCTCCACCACGTCGAAGCCCCGGAAGGAAAACATGAAGCCGCCCGACGGATAGGGCGCATGCGGGTGTGCGGCCACGCACAGCCCTCCGACTTGACGGACCTGATCCAGACACCGATCGATCAACCCGTCCCCGACCTGGTGGTTCCAGTCGATGACCTCGCCGGGTTTGATGCCGAGCGCCAGCCAGTGCCCGGTCTTCGTGGTCACTTCCTCACCAAGAATGATCAAGAATTCATCGGTAGCCAGGTGCCCCCACGCACCGGATTCCGCAGCCGAGTTGTGCTCCGTCGTCGCCATGAAGTCGAGCCCGGCAGCGCGCCCCCCAACGGCCAACTCTTCAGGAGTGAGTTCCCCGTCCGAGTGAACCGAGTGGACATGGCAGTCCCCGCGGTACCAAGCCGCCCCGCGCCCGACCGCCCGCGTCGGCGGGAAGCTCAAGTTCGACAAGGTTCTCCCCCATAGTCCTGTCGAGCCAACGCACAACCAGAGCCACCAGTTCCGTCGCACCACTGAGCGCCATCTCAGCCGAGATGTCGGATCGCATTCTGAAACGATCAGGAAGAGAGCAACACCACAGTTGCAGGCGCTGATCGTCATCCCGGCTACCTCACCCGGAAGAACGGCCCTTCCCCCCTGAGAGCAGGGCACACCACACTGGCGGGATAAGTGATTCTGTCGGTGGCGTCCTGTGGCCGGTCGCCTCGGCCTGGGGGGTGGGCTTGTACTCCTGCCGCGGCCAGTCCTCGAAGACCTTCGTCCACGAGGCCGTCGTCGAATACCTGCGTCGGGGGCGGCCCTTGAGCGTGCTTTTCGCGGTTCTCCCGGCCGTCCGTGAGTGTGGTGAGACGATGCACTGCATCGGGTGACCTGGGGTTCTTCTCCGCATCTCTGGGGCTGTCGTGATCGTTGCGGCATGTTGCAGACGAGATCGGAGGAGACACCCTTGAGGGCCTTTCCTGTGAGGCTGCCGTCCGGCGTCCGGTACTGGACTGTGGTCGATGAGAATTACGCGGTGGTGCCGGAAGCGGACGCCTTCCTGCGGCACGTGCGGTTCGGCAAGGACCAGGCGGAGCTGACGACCCGGACCTATGCCGGGCACGTGGCGCTGTACCTGCGCTGGTGCGCCCGGACCGGCCGGGACTGGCGGGCGGCGGCCGAGGAGCTGGCGCTGTTCGTCGTCTGGCTGAAGTTCGGCACGAAGGACATCACCGGTATCGACCCGCCGGCCGGTAGCGGGCTGGTCCACCCGGGACCGGGCGCCGAACCGGCGCGGGAACCGGCGCGGATCGAGAACGTCCTGACCGGCGTGCGGCAGTTCCTGCTCCACGGCATCACCGCAAAAGCGGTGCCGTCGGCCGTCATGGCCCAGCTGTACGAGGTCGCGGAGCCCTGGGACCTGCCGGAGCACGCCCGGGGCGAGGGGCTGACCGGCTACCGGATGCGGCCCCGCCACCGGGTCAAGGTCCCGCGCAAGAAGGGCGAGCGGGCCACCGACGCCGAGACCGTCGCCCTGTTCCTGGCCGCCCGCAACGCCCGGGACCGATTCATCGTGCTGCTCCTGGGCCGGGCAGGTCTGCGCCCGGGAGGGGCGGCGGGCCTGCGCCGGGAGGACATGCACTTCATGCCGGACTCCTCCGCGCTCGGCTGCCCCAGGAAGGGCTCCCACCTGCACACCCTGCGCCGGGACAACACGAACGAGGCCTGGGCGAAGCGGCAGACGACGGCGGCGCCGGGCCGGTGGAAGCCGGTCGACCGCCTATTGGTGCAGGCCTACGACCAGTACGTGCTGGAGCGGATGGCGCTGCCGCACGGCCCGCTCAGCGACTTCGTGCTGGTGAACCTGTTCGCCGAGCCGCTCGGCGCGCCGATGTCCGCCGACGCCATCACCGAGCTGCTCGGCCGGCTCTCCCGGCGGGCGAAGCTGGAGCGGATCGTCACGCCGCGGATGCTGCGCCGCGCGGTGGGCAGCAACGTCGCCGACGCGGGCGGCGTCCAGGACGAGATCGCCGCGCTGCTCGACCACGCCCGGTTGTCGAGTGCGGAGCCGTACCTGACACCGGCACCGGATCGGCTGCGGGCCGCGGTGGAAGCGGTGCCCACGCCGCGCGAGCTCGGCGGAGGGGCCCGGTGACGACCTTTCTCGCGCCGGTGACCGTGCCGGACGGACCGGTCCCAGGGCCGGACGCGGCGGATGCCGAGTTGGCCGCCTTCCTGTGGCCGATGATCAGCGAGGAGTTCCTGGCCGAGGCCGGCTGGGGCACCGAGCGCCGCGTCCTGGACCCGCCGATCGGCCACCCCACCCTGGGAGGCCGCCGCTGCCCGGTGCCGGGCTGCCTCTCACCGGCAAAGGGCCACCAGCTCTGCAGCACCTGCAACTCCCGGCACCGCAAGTCCACGGTGCCCTACGAGGAGTTCGTCCGGACCCCGCGCACCGCCTCCTACCTGGGGGTGGGCAACTGCCGGGTGGCCAGCTGCGAGCGGCCGTGGACGGACTCGGCTGGTCGCCCGGTGTGCCGGACGCACTGGTGGCAACTGCAGAAACACGGCGGGACGTTGGAGGTGTTCCTGGCCGACCCTGCGGTGAAGGGCCTTCCCGGGCTGGGCGACTGCTCGGCGTTGGCCTGCAACCGCCAGGCGGTCAGCGCAACGGGTACCCGGCTGTGTCGGGCTCACGAGGTGCACGCGCAGAGCCTGCGCAAGAACGCCGGGTTCGACGAGGCGGAGTGGTTGCGGATCGCGCCGTCGGTCGGTTTCGCCGCCGAGGTCAGCTTTCGCAGTCTGCCCGACCTCGTCGTCGCCCAACTGCTGTTCGGGCTCCAGCACCGCTGCCACCGCGGCGCCCGCACCGACATCGGCAACTTCCGCGCGCTGATCGACCGGACGATCCGGCCCTCGCAGGCCAGGCGGCTGGAGGACGTTCCGTCGCCTGCGGCGAACTCCGCTGCTCTGATCCTGCTGAACCGGCTCCGCGTCTACGCGACCCGGGCGGTGAAGACGCCCGAGGGCGAGTACGCCAAGGACGAGTGGGACCTGGTGGCCTTCGGCCACCGCGGCACGCTCGTGTTCACGGTGATCCATCAGACCTGGATGCGTGAGAGCGCCAAACGGTGGGCGCGCGACTACCTCTCCCGGGTCCGCTCGCGCAGCTCCGCCTCCCATGCCCAGAACCACCTGCACGGCCTGGCCAAGCTCTCCGACACCCTGCGGGCCCGCCCCGACGGCGGCGCCGACCGGGCCGAGCTCGGCCGCTCCGACATCGAGAACTTCCTGAACCGGATGTCGTTTCTGGAAGCCAACGGCCGGATGACCGGCAACACCCGGCGCACCTACGTCCGCATGGCACGCAACGTCCTGCGGGACGCCCGGGCCCTCGGCCTGACCCGCCCCGGCCAGCCGATGGCCGGCCTGCCGGACGACTTCACCATCACCCGCTACGACGTGCCCAAGGCCCCGGAACCACCTGAGGAAGGCCAGGACCTGCCTGCCGAAGTGTTGCGGCAACTCTGCGCGCGCCTCAACCTGTTCGAGGACATGACCTGCCGCGAACTGCGGGTCGCGGTCGAGCTGATCATGGACACCGGCCGGCGCCCGGACGAGGTCTGCCGGTTGGGGCTCGACTGCCTGACCCGCGACGGACAGGGCAGGCCGGTCCTGCTCTACGACAACCTGAAGGAACAGCGCATCCGGCGTCAGCTGCCCATTCACGAGCCGACCGCGAAGCTGATCCTCGATCAGCAGGAACGGGTGCGCGACCGCTTCCCGGGCCAGCCGCCGTCGAAGCTGGTGTTGCTGCCGACACTCGTGCTGAACCTGCGCGGCGACAAGGCGGTGAATTCCACCCACCTCAGCGCACTGCACCGCGAGTGGGTGGAGGCACTGCCGGAGTTCCGACTCGACGACGGCACGGTCTTCGACAAGGAGAAGATCTTCCCCTACGCCTACCGGCACTCCTTCGCCCAGCGCCACGCGGACGCCGGAGTCGCCGTCGACGTCCTGGCCGAGCTGATGGACCACGACAGCCTGGAGTCGACCCGGGTCTACTACCGGGTGAAGGAAGTACGCCTGCGCGAAGCCGTCGACCGGGTCACCACCATGCAGTTCGACCGGCACGGCACCCGCGTCTGGGGCGCGGTGACCACCGTGCTGGACGCCGAGCGCACCCGCCGGGCGATCGGCGAGGTCCACGTCCCGTTCGGCACCTGCTCCGAGCCGTCCAACGTCGCCGCCGGTGGCGGGGCCTGCCCGCTGCGGTTCCGCTGCATGGGCTGCGACCACTACGGCACCGACGTCTCCTACCTCCTCCCCGAACTCCACGCCTACCTCGACGACCTGCTCCGCACCCGGGAGAAGCTGCTGGCCATGGCGGCAGCCGACGACTGGGCCCGCGCCGAGGCGATGCCCTCGGAGGAGGAGATCCGCCGGGTCCGCCGGCTGATCCGGCGCGTCACCGAAGACGTCGACCGGCTCACCGATGCGGAGCGCGCCGAGATTCAGCAGGCTTCGGCCATCGTCCGCAAGGCCCGTCAGGGCTTCCTCGGCATTCCCCGGGTCCGCCAGACCCAGCCCGACCTTCGACCGGAGCGACCCGCATGAGCCCGCCCGACCCCACCATCCAGGCCATGCTGGACGGCCGTCGGGCCGACACCGGCCGCCGCCGCCAGCGCGTCCTGGCTGCCCTGGCCGACACGGCGAAGGACGGAACGCCAACGAGCGTCGTCGGCATCGCCCGCCGGGCCGGCGTCGACCGCACCTTTCTCTACCGCCACCGCGACCTCCTCGCCCAGATCCACGCCCAAGCCGCCGAACCGCCCGCGATTCCCGGCGGCCGTGGGCCGGCGGTCAGCCGGGCGTCGCTGAAGGCCGACCTGCTGGCGGCCGATGCCCGCACCGCGCGCCTGGCCGCCCGGGTCCGCGCCCTCGAAGCCCGCCTCGGCGAGGTGCTCGGCGAACAGGTCTGGCAGGAAGTCGGCATCGGCGGCCCCGACGACGCCGAACAGGTCAAGGCCAGGATCACCGGCCTCGAACAGCAGGTTGTCGACCTGGAGCTCAACCTCCAGAACCAGGGTGACGACCTCTCCGCCGCTCGCACCGCAAACCGCGAGCTGATGGCCCAGCTCAACCGAGTGAGAGGACTGGACAACTCGTAGTCTCCGCAGGGAAGTTCAAGTCAGTGCGGCGTTGTAGCCTCCCGGCATGTTCACAGTCAGACGTGCCGACGCGCGCCAGCGGCACCGCTCCTCGCGTTCGTATGACCTCTGAGGTTCCAGGGCCTGTGTGGCCGCCCCGGCCGGAACCGTTGGATCCGGCCGAGGGCGACCGCGGGGCTCGGATGCGCATGCTTCAGCACATGCGCGCCTTCTGGAACGACGTCAATGGCACGCGTCGTGAACGATTGGAAGCCGAGGTATCGGCAGCGAAAGTGCGTCAAGCGCAGGTCAGCGCGTTCTGGGACCGGCACAAGACCGTGGTGAAGGGGCGGTGGGCCGGACGCACAGCCGGACGTGGGAAGACGATGGTCGCCGACATCTTCGAAGTCGCGGTTCAGTGGCACCCGAACAACGTCGCCCGGCCCGAAGAGGTTTCAGCCACAGCTCAACAACGCGGCGTCGCGGTGAGCCCCTACTTGTGGCAGTGCCCGCTTGGCCTCGGTCACAAGCCCTGGCTGGCGTGGCCGAAGGACCGGGTCCAAGCCGGAGCGGGTTGCCCAGCCTGCCGACAACTGATTCGGCTCGCCGACGTCCCGACACTGGCCGATCAGTATCGGGGTCCGATCCCGGCAGGCGAGGCATCCTTCGCGGCACATGAGCGGGTGCCGTGGGTTTGCCGAACATGGGCCGTTGAGCCGGCCACGGGCGGATGGCACAAGGTCGAGCACCATTTCGACGCGGTGATCAAGGAGCGAGCACTTCAAGGGGATGGCTGCCGGGTCTGTGCCGGATACGTCGTAGACGACACCAACTCGCTGCTGACGTGGTTTCCGGAGATCGCCGCCGAGGTCGACGACCCAGATCTCGACCCTCGCCGGTTGTCTACAAGCCAGCACAACGTCTCCAGGAAGAGGCTGGACGAGGACAACCCCGGAGGCACCTACGAGAAACTGCCTTGGCGCTGTCGGCATGGGCACCGCTGGGAGGCAACCGTCCTCAACCGGGTCCAGGGCGCAGGCTGCCGGCATTGTTCAAGGGCTGGGATCTCGAAGGAACAAGTCCGGCTCATCGCCGAACTCGCGGGGCTTTTGGAGCACATCCCGCCGGAGCCGCGGGACGCCCGCCTGCCAGACGGCCTGACTGATTTCGCCTCACACCAGATCACAGTGCCACCTCGGTACAAACCGGATCAGTGGCGTTACAAGGCGGTAGAAGTCGACGCCGTTTTCCGTATACGCGGCGGGCTCCGAATCGGAATCGAGTACGACGGCTCGTATCACCACTCGGCCAAGCGGAGGGACCGTCGGCAGTTCGAATCGGAAAAGAGCCAGGTTCTGGCAGCTGCCGACAAGCTGGACCTGCTCGTCCACGTAAGGGTGGGCGATCTTCCCCCGCTGGAGGCGCCACAAGCGCTGAGCGTGCCGACGCCGGAGCGATCCGATCCGTATCAGCAGGCATGCGCGGTGGCGACCGCCATCCGAAGTCGCTTCCCCGGCAGCGTGCCCGGCCTCGACGACTACGTCGTCGTCACGCACAGCGCCAAGAACAGGCTGATGCGTACATCCTCGCCACCTGGGGCGAACTACGTCCCCCCAGACGCAAGCGGACGCGGGCAGAACCTCCGGGCTCGGCTCGGCGCCCCGCGCCGGTGGCGGTGCAGAACAGTCTCTTTGACCTTGGTGAGTGACTCTTCCACCAGAACGTGCACGACGGATGTTGCATCAGATACGGTCCTCCTGACCGCTTCCGAGCTGCGAGAACTCGAACCGCACGCTCGCGGCGCCCCGGAGAAACATCGGCGACTGGGACCCCACGGGCAGATCCGTACCCCGCTCCGTGGTCAAACGCATGGAGCGCTACGGCAACGGCGGCCTCGAGCTCGACTTCCGGCAGATCGCCGTCACCGCCGACGACGTGCGCTCCGGCCGGTTCACCACCCACGACGTGAACACCGCCGACGCCAACTACCGCCGCTATCGCGAGGAATGCCTGCGTGAAGACGTCGATCCGCACCTCGCGGTCGAGGTCGAAGCCCTCGACCCGGGCCTGCTGCGCCGCCGTCTCGAAGGCGCGATCGAGGCCCTGATCGACGACATCGACGGGTGGAACGCGCTGTACGCGGCGCAGGACCGCGACCGCACCGTACTCCGCGCGATCACCGACGCGATCGGCGAGACGACCGGGACGGCGACGACGCAGGCGGGCGACGCGCACAACGACCGGCCGTAGACCCCGCAGCCGGAGCCCGGGCAGGCGTTACCCGGGGCCCTGCCGGCGGGTAACGGATTCGTTACCCACGCAGGTCAACGCGTTACCCGACCCGGCATTCCGGCCCCGATGCGACCCCGGGCGTCGATCCACCCCGGCCGAGACCGCGCCCGGGACGGGGTCGCACGGGGTGTCCGAGGTGCCGTCGGAGCACGACGAAACGCGCCGGCGGCGCCGCCCCCGAACTCGGGAACGACGCCGCCGGCGTCGAAGGCCGGTAAGGGGGCCGCCTCACGGCGGAAGGCACACCGTGGCTCCGGCCGAACCGGTATTCCACGGAGGCAATGGTTGGGCCCGGGGGCACACCCTCACCGACGCCGATCACAACCGGCACCGCCTCGGGTTCATTCCCCACCGCCGAGCCGAGCCGAGCCGCGCCCGCGGTCCCGGTCTCGGTCTCGGTCTCGGCGGACTCGACCGGAGGATGGGCGGGGCGGTCGCCGCGGCCCCACCCCCCGTGGGCCGCACGGCGACATGGGGCGGCCCGCCCTCCCGAGGGGGGTGCCGCGTAGGCGGGCCGACCGCAACCACCGAACGACTCTCGGGGAGGAGAGAGGTCGCCCGTGGCCGCGGACACTACCCGCCCGCCCCCACACGAGACCCCCGTCGGGACACCGGCGGGAACCGACGGGCGTGGCACCGGTCCTCGGGGCAGGCAATCCGCCTGTCGGGTCGGCGACGCGTGCCGTCACCCCGGGGCCGAGTCGCTCGTTGTGCCGACCGTGGAGGTCCGGCGTCCCTCCGTCGCCGGGCTCGCACCACACCCGACGGCCCATCCCCCGAGGCCACCGGGAAACGGGAACGGTCGGCGCCGGTCGCGCGACGCCGGCGCCGACCACCCGACCGCGCCGGCGGGCCACGCTCGACGAGGCGCCCCCCATGTCGGCCGGTCCCGCGTTCGGCGTCACAGACGCGGCTCCCACCGCTCCCCACCCAAGGCCTCCTCCACCACGCGCACCGCGCACCGCGCGCCCGGTCGCCGCGGCACGCGCACCCTCGACCTCGTACATCCGCAACAACGCCCCCACCACGGGGGCGGGAAACACGGGAGCGAGCTCCTCGCGGGCGGTGCCGTATCCGTGCCGCGCCGCCGCCAACGCCGCGCACACGTGCTGCCGCGCCATCCGCGCCAACAGCAACGGCTGCCTCCGCAGGACGTCATGGCCCCGGTAGCCGGGCGGACACAGATCGAACAACCAGGTCACGGCCGTCGCCTCCCAGCCCTCGACACCCGGCGGACGCACCGCCGGCGGCCACCCCGGCGGAGCGACACCCGCCCTGCCCCGCCGCGGTCGCGCGGCCTGCTTCTCGGCGAGGACGCGGGCAAAACGACTCGGCGGCTCCCATGCCGGGGAATCGTCGTCGCCGCTGTCGTTGCCGTACATATGTTCGATTATCGGTTTCGCCGGCCGAAAAGGCACACCCTCGGCGTGTCCGCTCCGCCTGCCGTCGGCGATGCAGCCGCCCGAGTGCTCCGTCCGGGCGAATCCGACCCGCCCACCGGAGCGTCGCGTCGGCGGGAACGACGGCGTCCGTACGATCGAACGCATGTCCGAAGCACTGCCCGAGCGTCTGCGCCCCCTGCTCGACCACCTGGCGTTCGAACACGCCCACCTCGAATGCCTACGGGTCGCGGCCACCGACGACACCGAGGCGCTGGAACGGGCCCGGGCCGCGCGAATGAACGCCGTGCGGGCGCTGGTCGCCGCCCGCGACGACGCCGGCGCAGCCGGCGCCGAGGACCGCGACGCCCTCAAGAAGGCCGCCCTGGCCGCCCTCGCCGACGACACGGGCAAACCGCCCGCGTAGTCCCTTCCGGCGCAGACGGGGCCGGGCCGGCCGACACACTCGGAGGATGGAGACCACCCCCGCGCACGGCCACGTCACCGTTCCCAGGTGCAGGAACGTCGAGATCACCACCGACCCGTTCGACCGGCCCGCCGACGGCGACACCCTCCCGCGCACCCGGACCGGGATCATCGACGGCAGACCCGTCCCGGCAACGGGCACCGAGGGCGTCCCACACCTCGACACCGCACAAACCGTGCCCGAGCATCGGTTCGTCGTCGTCGCAAGCGCGGGCCACGTCTCCTGAATCAGCGGACACCGGACGTGAGCAGGGCCTCCCGCGCCGCCCGGGACCGCTACGACGGGCCGGCGATCGTCGCCGTCGACGGCGAGAGCATCCCCGTCGAGGCCCACCTACGCATGGAGACCGGCGGGACATGGCACGGGCGAGTGTGGACCGACGACCCCACCGTCGACATGAACCACATCACCGCGGCCACGATCCACGTCCTGCGCGTCGACCAACACGCCGCCTCGTTCACCGTCGACCGCGTCCCGGACCGACACGCCCACATCACAGGGACCGGCATCGCACCCTTCTGCCCCGGGGCCACGCGCCGGGCCTACTCCGACGTCAGGTCCTCCGGTGTCAGATCCGGCCTCAACCAATGCCACGCGGGATGCCGCGACAAACCGGCACGGGTGCGCGTCGCATAGGCGACCTCCCCGACCAGCCGCGGCAACACCCACCGCGCGCCCACCACCGACGGCGCAGGCTCGAACGGACACTCCTCCACCGCCTGTCCGGACTCGCGGGCGATCGCCAGCCAACGCCACACTGTACGCGGCGCCACCCCGGCCGCAGCCGCCGCGATCCGCACGTGCACCGTCTCCACCGTCCCGGCCTCGTCCAGCGCGAGAAGACGGCCCACCACCAACCGGCGTGTCAAAGCCCGGTCCTGAGACACCGACGCGGGAGACGACGCTTGCGCGGCAGCGGCGAACAGCGGCCAGAAGCCGTCCGGGACCGAAGACACCGACGGCGGAGACGACTTCGCGCTCATACCCGCAAACACACCCCGCCCTCGAGCCAGCCGACACAGGAATGCGTATCCCCACGACAGCCAGGCCACGCATGTGCCAACGATCCTGGGCGGACCACGACAGCAGATCGGCTCCCCCGTGACAGTCGAAACGACACACCAACCAACCCCCCCAGGCTCAGGCGCGGAGTGAACGAGGCGCGGTGGTCACAACTGACACGGGGCGGGATACACAATCAGTAGTCGGCCCGAACCGTGCACCCGCTTTCCGTAGGAAACCAGTGTCGGCGTCGGTGTCCAGGGGCGCTCCGTCCACGCCTCGACAGTCACACTGTCTGCTTCACGCCATTGCGCGCCCTCCAAGACTCCGATTCGGATCGAAGCATCGTACTCGGCTGGCGCCCAGTCGTCGTTCCAATCGTTGTCTTCCTCCGGCCCGCTCCAGTCTCCTGTCGCCCACGCTACGTAAAGCATGTCGTCGTGCACCGCCAGCGCTGGCCGACCGTTGCCCGCTGTATGTCCGAGCACCACAGGTTCTGACCAGGTATCGCCCTCCAAGGCACTGTGCACTATCGCAGCGGAATCGCGGCTCTCGTCGTCGTACCGACGGGACACCACATGGAGGCGGTTCTGGTGGAAAGCAAGGTCCACGTCGAATCTGTCGACAACGGGTAGCGCCACACCGTCCGACCAGGAGGTTCCGTCGAACGTCCGGTGATACATGACATCGGTATTGTCGTACTGATACGCAATACGTACGAACTCGTCCGAAAGTCGAGGGGAGTACATCTCCCTCGCCCCTTCTCCCAAATCTGCTGAAGGATCGAACCCGTGGAACGCAAGATGGAGCCGGCTGTCGTGGACCGCCAGGACGGGTTGACCCTTCGCCAGACGACTGAACTCTCGTAGCTCCCAGCCGCCGTCAGAACATGACGTCGCCAACATCAATACCGGAAAATCCTCCCCAGGTGGTTTCGTCAGATATGCGAGATAAAGTTTGTCACCATACGAGGCCAGCGCCACTGGATTCCCGACGTGCGTAAAACCCATGCGGCGACATTCACCCCATGTACCCCCAAACCCGTCAGCCGTGGGGGTGAAGATTGTCCACCACAGGTCGCCTCCCTGCCCCATGGAATCGTGGTGCACACAGTGCACCACGCCCTCATGCTCGGCCAAAGCCACAGCGCCGCACTTCACCGAGGCAGACAAACCGGGGTTGAATCCCACTCCTGCCTTGTATACCGACCACATCAAACCGAAATCCACCGACATCCAAAATTTCCATTCGTGAACCGGACAGTGACACGCCTTGACGTTGGCTTCCCGCTCCGGGAAGTAATATCAGTCGAATGACCTTGTCGGCCGATATCACGGCCAGCAATCCTTGGTACGCAGATCCCCAGCCGCCCCAGAACTCCCGACCAAGCGTAGCTCATTCTTTGACTACCCACAGAAGCCTTGGTTGCATCCGGGAGTTACCACTTTCCAGAGAGGTCGTGTCGAGGCAAGGAGCGCCTCGTACTCCGCGAGCGGCATCTCGTATGCAGGTTCAATCATTGCATGGGTGTTCCCACCACCGTCTGGCACCATCCTGAGTCCTGCTGGCAGATCGCGAACGTTAATCTTGTAAACCTGAAGTTTCTTATCCCTCCCTCCAAATGAAGGCGGTTTGCGGAAATCGGGAAGCGACCAGGGCGTCACGTCCGTAGACAGTCCCTCACCCGGCCCGACCAAGCCATCCGACGTTGGATGCATATCAGGCTTGCCTCCCTCTACCGTCACGCCCAGCTTCGATTTATTGCGGCCGACTTGCGGACCGAAATCGGGATCCGCCCGCATGCCCCGGAATACAAAAGTCTCTTCATCCGGACCATGGCGTTCTTTGATCCATTCAATAATCGACGGAGCTATTCCCCCCATCGTCCTAATCTTGTCTTTTCCGAACAGCGTATCCCTGACACCGTCAATAATATTGTCTACTGGATTGGCGCAATCCAAGTCCAAATGGATACTGCTGCCGTCGCCAAAACAGTCACTCCATAACGGTCGTAGCGGACCGACCGTCCGTAACGCTCCGCCCACCCGGGCACGATCAGCGGGACGAGCCATGTCTCGTCGGCCGCCGCCGGCGCCTCCAACGCGTATCGCAGCGTCTCGCCGACCAACTCGGCCCGGTTGAGCCGGCGCACCGCGGCCGGCACGTGCGTGGAGGCGGTCCGCTGCCGCCCACCTCCCCTGACCAGCCCGGCCGCCACCAGACGCTCCACGAATACGGCCAACAGCCGATCGGCACGATCGCCTTCCGCGACACGGTTCCGGAACTCGGACATTACCGAGTAGTCGAACCCGGGATCGTCCAACTCCAAGCCCAGCGCGTACTTCCAGTCGATCCTGCAACGAACCGACTCGGCCGCCTGGCGGTCCGTCAGGTTCTCGGCGAACTGCAACACCGAGACCAGCGCCAGGCGCGCGAGCGGGATCCCGCGTCGCCCATCCGACGGATACCAGTCCGCGAAGTCCTCGTCCGTAAACAACTCGGAGAGCCGGACAGCCGCGGCTTCGGGTGCGCCCGGCGCAACACCGCCACCTCGTGGCGGAGCACGAGTATCTCCGCGTCCTTGGACGCGGTCGACCGCGCGAGTAGCGCCATCCACGAGAACACGTCGACGACGAGCCGGTACAGCATCCGAACAGCCATGGCCGGTGATCATCCGATCAGGCGAACGCGCTGGTCAAACCCGATGGCCGAGTATTCGACCAGGACAGCCATCTCCGCCTCGGCCGGCATCGACGTCGTGAACACCGCGCCGCAGGCGCCGCGGACGAACGCGTTCGCGGAACGTCGGATCGCGCCCGTCCGCCGCGAATGCACCGACCGGCTCCTCACCACCGGCGAACGCCATCTGCGCATCGTCCTCCACGCGTACGTCGCCCACCACAACGCCGGCCGCAGCCACCAGGGCAACGGACTGGACCCGCGCGCCCCGGGCGACGCCCCGAACGTGACCGCCCTCCCGAGCTGGCCCAACCGGATCCGACGCCGTCAACGGCTCGGAGGGCTCGTCAACGAGTACGAAGCAGCCACATGAAAAGCCCGGGTCAGGACCAGTACCCGAGTTCTCGACCAGCACAGCCATCGACGTCCTCGGCCGCGCACTGCGCAACCCCTCGGAGCCCGGCACCGAGCCCGCTGGCGACGACGAACCACCACTTTGTGCAGAACCCGTCCACTGCCGTTGCCGTCAACTACTGCCGTCAAGACGGCCAGCAGCCCCACCAGAGTTCCGGTGGGGCTGCTGCTCATTCAATCTCTATCGGAAGGATTCGCCGAGCTACCAGCAGCGGGCCTCGACTCCTTCGGTATTCCACTCAAAATAATTTGATGCGCCTGATTTCGTCTCTACTCGCACGTAGATCCGTCAGCAGCTGCTGATAGTCGCCGCCAGATGGAGTATTTCCGGAAAGCCAGATTTGCCGGTACTTCAACCACGCTTCCCAGCATCTCTTGAGCACACCTTCTAGAGCAACCGATAGCTCCATAAGGTCCTTCTCCGGAAGGCTTCCTTTTGCACCTATCTGATAAGAGACATTGAAGCGCGCATGCTCAACCAGAAGCTCGCCAATTGATTCATTGATCGAGCTTGACGTATAGTCGCTCGAAATTACATCGATCACGAAATTCACAAAGTGAACTCGCGTGGGCCCTTTAAGTTCAGGGGGTACAGACCATGCTTCTGGCAGGTCATCCAACCACGCAAACTCATCCATCCCTACCTCCTCTCCCCACAGGATCATCATTCGATTCACTGATTCGCGCGACGCAGAAAGACTGCCAGCTCTCTGATCGTTCCCTCGGCCGGAACATTCGGGACTCCACCTGCCTGCAGAACCCTCGCACAGTAGTGGAAGCAGGTTTCGGTCGAGGCGTCATAAGTGCCAGTGACTCCCCTCTCAAGAAAGACCTCCTGATAGGCCATAGCACCACCAGGATTCGGCAGTTTGAAAGTCACCGAACGCGCACTAGGTGAAACGGATCCGGTGAAGATCTCTGACCTCACTGGCGTAGCTATCGTTTCGCCACCTACCTCTACCAGGCCGCCAACCTGGTGCGTATGAAGAGTCTCCCCGCCCGCGCTGACCTCGATCGAAGCATGGCCACCGTCGTAATGGATCGTCGCTGTGCCGTCGCAATTGTGAACGAGGACCGGCGTACTGCCCGCCAGCACATAGTACGTGTGATCGTCATCGACGGTCAGGTCGTGCGTGCGCTGCTCACGGGCAAGGATCCTGATCGCGCTGATCTGGACTCGGGTGCCTGCGGCGGTCTGGAGCCACTGGCCTTGTTTCAGATCGCCGGCGTCAACCCACTGCTTCAGGTCGGGAACCCAGAAGGGGTGGTTGGTGGTGGTGATTATGGAGGCTTCGCCGTCGTCGGTTGTGATGGTGAGGTCGGCGAATTCCTTGTCGTCCTCGGTGGTGATGGCGGCCAGGACGGTGCGGGGCCTGGATTCGCCGGTTTCGGGGTCCGTGGCCAGGACGACGTCGCCCGGTCGGACGTCCTGGATGGCCTTGGTGGTGCCGTCGGCCATGAGGACGCCGGTGCCTGGGACGAAGCTGTGGCAGACCCGCGCGTACTTGTTGATCACGCCTTGGGCCACACCAGCCGTCAAGGCGCCGACGCCGGCATCCTCGGCGATCTTGACCAGGGATTCCGCGGAGCTGCGGTCGCCGTGGTTGAGCTGGTCGTCGAGAGCGCCGTAAATGGAGTTGCCGAGTGCTCCGCACAGCATGGCCCCACCCACCGCGGCCGCGCCGGCGGTGGCCGCGCCCGCGCTTGCGGCGGCTGCCATGCAGCCCCATTCGGCAAGGCCTCCCGCCAGGATGGGGGCGACCTTCTTCCAGTTGTCCTGTACATAGTGGGCCGCCTGGCCGGTCTTCTTCTTGGCCGCGCCCCAGGCCTTGGCAAAGGGGTTGCTGTTGCCCTTGCCCTTGCCTGTGTTCGAAGCGGGCTTCTTGGGCTTGTCCATGCAGTAGTTGACGCAGTGGGCGGTGCCGCCTGGCGCGGTGGGCGAGGTGGTGGTCTGGTCCGTGCCGGGGCCTCCGCAGGACGCGACGTTGCCGCAGTAGACCGGGTCCGGGTCACAGGACGCGACGTTGCCGCAGTACTTCATGCCGGAGGGGTCGGACTGGGTCAGGGGGTTGTTGTTGCTGTAGGTGTAGCCGTGCATCTGGCCCGAGTCGGTCAGGTCCATGATCGGGTCGACGCTGACGAAGCGGCCCAGCCCCGGGTCGTATTCGCGGGCCCCGACGTGGGTGAGGCCGGTGGCGTCCATGGGCTTGCCGAGGAAGCCCTTGTCGTCGGGCCATTGGCCGTTGGCCTGGGTGGGCTGAGGGCCGCGGGCCTCGCCGAAGGGCTTGGACTGGCGGCGGGTGGCATCCAGGGTGGCGGCGTCGAGGGTGCTGGTGGGCGTGCCGTGGTGGTCGGCCGCCATGTACACGAGCGCGCCGTTGCCGCTGCGGACGACGGTGGCTCCGCCCGCCGTGGGGTAGTAGCGGGTGCCGACGACCGGGCCGGATTGGTCGGTGTTGGTGGTGAGTTCGTCGCCACCGAGGTAGAGAGTGGTCTTGCCGGCCTCGCGGCGGATGATGCGGCCGCCGTCTGCGTCGTAAAGGTAGTCGCTCGTGCTCGTGGCGGAGGCGACCTTGGTGAGCTGGTCCTCTTCGTTCCAGGTGAGGGTCTGGAGGTTGGCGTCGGCGCCGGGGCGGGTCCTGGTGTTGCCTGCCTGGTCGTAGGTCAGGCCGGTCGTGACGGCCTCGCGGGTGCCTGTCTTGACGGTGACGGTGTCCAGGCGGTGGGTGCGGTCACCGGCCTGGGCGCCCGGGCGGTAGCCGTACTCGGTGGTGACGTTCTTCGTCGGGTCGTTCGTGGGGTCGTGGTCGACGAGTTTGGTGCGGTTGCCGACCGTGTCGTAGTCGAAGGACTGCCAATACGGGTCCGGGCCGCCGACCGTGGACGGGGTCGGGGTCTGGGTGGTGCAGCCGCCGATGCCGGGAACGTTGGGGGCGGGGAGGGTGGTGGTGCCGGCGGTGTCGGTCCAGGCCTCCTTCAGGCGGCGGTGGCCGTCGTAGGCAAAGCACTGGGTGTCGGTCGAAGTACCGTCGCGGACGGTCTTGATGGAGGTGACGTCGCCGGACGGCCTGTAGGTGTAGGAGGTGGCGTCCACGCTCGCGGTGGTGCCGGTCTCCTTGTCCCAGTTGGTGCTCAGCAGACGGCCGGTGGCGGGGTCGTAGTCGCTGGTGAACGCGGCCTGACGGGGGGTGTCGCCCAGGGTGGCGCGGATGTTGCGGCCGTAGACGTCGTAGTCGGCCCAGTTGAGGTAGTCGGCGGCGCCGCCGCGGGTGGTCGGTAGGCCGTGGGTGCTGTAGGCGGTGCCGAGTGTCTCGGCGGGGAGGCCGCCGTGGGCGGGGAGGGTGGTGGTGACAGGCAGGCCCAGGACGGGTTCGTACCCGGTGCTGGTGTCGTAGGTTCCGGCGAGTTTGCCCTCGGCGGCGGGGATGGTGGTCCTGGTGCCGGTGGGGAGGTAGGTGCCGGGTTTGAAGCCGGTGATCTCGCTGGTGTACTTCGCGCCGGACTTGCCGCCGACGTAGCGGGACGAACCGTCGGCCTGGCCCTTGGCATGGCGGTCGTAGGTCCACTCCGACAGCAGGTTCGCGTCGGTAACCGTGTCCTTGTAGGCGGCAGTCTTTCGGCCGAGCGCGTCGTAGGTGTAGGCGAGCTTCTGACCGCGGGCGTCGGTGGTGCCGATCACGCGGCCGACGAGGTCGTAGCGGGTGTCGGACGGGCCCTTGTCCGGGTCTTCGACGTGAATCTTGCGGCCGAGGAAGTCGTAGGTGTACGTCCAGGTGTTGCCGCCCGCGTCGGTGACGGTCTTCAGTTCCTCGCGGGGGGTGTAGGTGTAGGTGATCTTCGAGTAGTCGGTGCCTGCGGGGACTTGGCCGTTGTACTCGCGCAGTTCCTTGGGCTTGCCGCGGGCGTCCGAGATCGACAGGGACGCGGTGCCGCCCGCGGGTGGGGTGACCCGGGTCTCGTCGGCGCCAGCGTATGTGGTGGTGGTGCGCCACTGTTCGATGCCCTTGGAGGAGAACGTCTGGGCGGTGGTGCGGCCCTGGCCGTCGTAGACGACCGCGTTCTGACCGGGGACCTCGTCGTCGTTGCCGACGAAGATCGTCGTGTCCGGGAAGTCGTCCTCGTTGAGGTAGGGCTGGTTCGTCTTGTACGGGCGGCCGAGGCTGTCGTGGAAGGTGTCGGTGATCATCCTTCCGGCGGCGTCGTTGGCGGTGCTGAACTGGGTCTGGCGCTCCTGGAGGAAGCTGTTGAGGATTTGGTGCGAGACCGTGTAGTCCTGGTTGAGCTTCAGCGTGCGGGTGGTGACGACCGAGGGCCCGGTCTTGCTCGGCGCGTACGCGAATTGCAGGTCGGCGTTGTCGGCCTTGGTGTGGCCCGGCTTCCAGACCGCGATCAAGCGGCCGAGGGTGTCGTACTCCTGCTCCACCGCCAGGCCGTTGGCGTCGATCGCCTTGACCGGGAGGTTGCGGGCTCCGGCGTAGGTGGTCGAGGAGGTCCAGCCGGTGGGGCCGGTGACCGCGACGGTGGTGGGCAGGACGCCCGCGGCGGGTACGTACGCGGTGGTGGTGCTCTTGTTCTCGGCGTCGGTGGCCTTGGTGACGCGGCCGTAGGCATCGAACTCGGACTTGGCCGTGGTGATCCAGTTCGGGGTGCCGTCGGGCTTGTACTCGTTGACGGCCTCCGTGGAGGTGGCGTCGCCGATCGTGCCGACCTGACCGAGGGGTTTGTTGTCGTAGAGGGTGTGCGACCAGGCGTAGACGGTGTCCTTGGACGTCGCGGTCGCGCAGCCGCCCACCAGGGACAGGCTTTCGGTGGGTTGGCCGATGATCCAGGCGGTGGTGTTGTGCGCGTAGGTGGTTTTGGTGCAGTACTCGGGCAGGCCGTCGGCCTTGTCCGAGACGGTCTCCGGGAGGCCGTGGACGGGTTCGAACGTGGTGGTCTTGGAGGTTTCGCGCCAGGTGGTGCCGTCGGCGAGGAGCGTGCGGCTGCGGGTCTTCTCCGTCGCGGTGCGCCGTGCGGTCAGCGGGGGGAGGTTGCGGGCGCGGGTGTGGGTGGCGGTGACCGCCGAGGAGAACGGGGTGGAGAGGGACGTGGCTGCGACGGTGCCGCCGTCGCCGGTGAACGTCTTGGTCTCGTAGGCGAATCCGGCGTACCAGTCGGAGTCGAGGAGGGGGGTGCCGGTGGAGTCGGTGAGGGTGACGGCGCGTTTGGTGCCGTCCTTCTTCACGTCGGCGTCCATGCCGCGCAGGTAGAACGTCGCGGACTGGGTGACCGCGTCCTTGGGGGCCACGCCCGAGCGGGTGATCACCTGGCCGTAGCCGCGGTACTGGTTCCAGGTCCGGCGGTCCTTGCTCTTGGGCCTGGAGGCTTCCTTGTCCTCGGTGAGTTCCGCGTCGTCGCGGTGCCAGGCGGCGCCGCCGACGTACTCGTAGCGGGTGGAGCGGTTCGGGGCGGTGGTGGCGATGTCGTGTTCGGTGACCTCGGCGACGGTGTACTTGTGGAACCAGTGCAGGACGGGTTCGGCGTCCTCGTTGAAGTTCCACCAGACCGGGTAGCACGCCTTGGTGTTGGCGTCCGGGGTGGGCAGCGCGGCCGGCGTGCACTCGGGGTCGTTGTACTTGACGGTGGTCTGGCCGCCGGTCTCGTTGGTGATGCCGGTCAGGCGGCGGCGGTTCATCGGCGGGGCGAGGTCGCCGCCGGCGTCGACGCGGTTGTGCATGAACTGGCCGGTGAAGTCCACCGAGGGGATGTCGGTCTTGTTCGTGCCGTCCCAGGCGGTGCGGGTGATCCTGTTGAGCCACAGCGTCGCGGAGGAGCCGTCTTGCGGGTCCGGGTAGTCCTGGTCCAGGGCGTACTCGTCGACCGTCTGGTAGTTCGCCCCGGACAGGACCTGGGTGGTGATCTTGGTGAGGCGGCGGGTGGAGAAGAACGTCTGACCGTATTGCTCGCACGTGCCGGTGGCCGCGCAGACCTTGTCGACGGGTACGTCCGGCCACTTCGCGGCGTTGGCCTTGGTCATCTTGGCCGGGTCGCAGTCGAACCCGTCCTTCTTCAGGCAGCGTTCCGCGGTGTCGAAGACGACCTGGGCGGTGGGCCGGGTGGTGTCGGTCTTCTTCGAGCCGTAGGTGATCTTCGCGAGGGTGCCGCCGCGTACGTATTCGGTCAGGGTGCCGGAGCCGACGAGAATTGCGCCGCGGGTGTAGCGGTTGGTCTCGGTGTTGTACGTGTAGGTGACCATGCCGCCGCGGGCGTCGACGACGTAATCGAGGTTCCAGCGCCACGCCTGCTGGCACCACGACGCGTCGAACCCTGAGGGTTTGTTGCAGGGTTCGCCGGTGTTGTTGCCGTAGACGGGCGCGGTCCAGGTGGCGTTGGTGGCCGGGTCGGTGTTGTCGCCGCCGGGCCTGTGGTTGACGCCGAAGTAGTACTGGACACCGTCACCGGTGGTCAGGCGCCAGTGCTCGCCGTCGTTGTCGGGGTTGACGGCGCCGGTGAGGAGTTCGATGCGGGAGTCGTCGTCGTTCTCCAGGCGCCACTTGGTCTTGTCGGTGTCGTCCTGGATGAGGGTGGAGGACTTGCCGTTCAGGGACAGGGTCAGGGAGTTCTGGGTGGACCAGCACTTCTCGCCGGACTTGTCCTGGCCGTCCTTCGCACACGCCTGGTAGGAGCGTTCGACGAAGCCGGGCGAGTACTCCCAGCCCTCGCCGATCCAGGACGCCTGGTTGTTGGTGGAGGTGGTGCGGCCGTCGACACCGCCGGAGTTGTACGACAGGTTCACGGTGGGGGCAGTGCCGCCGATCGCGGGCGGGACGCCGATGCCGTACGACCAGTTCATCGAACCGGAGTTGCCGCCCGCCGACCACGAACCGGACGGCGACAGCGAGGTGGCCTTGTAGTCGCCGGAGGGGCCCGACGCGTCGGCGGTGAGGGCCAGCACGGTGGCGGCGTTCGCGGTCCGGGCGGCGGTAGGGACGTTGGCTGCGGGCAGTTCGAGGTCGGCGCTCACGCGGCGCTTGGCGCGGTCGTTGCGGGAGTCGGCCACCGGGGTGCGCACGCGGCACTCGGGCCGGTCGGGGGTGGTCAGCGCGCATTCGGGCATCGCGACCAGGGTCAGGCGTGAGGACCAGTCCGCGCCGAAAGCGTCCTTGAACGCGGTGTAGTCCACCCCGACGGTCACTCGGCCGGTGGTGGTGTCGCCGTCGGCGCGGCGCACCGAGACCAGGACGCCGTCGACACCGACCTTCTCCGCCGCCTCGTGGTCCGCGACGACGACCTTCACCCGACCCGGGTCCGCCTTCGCGCCTTGGGGAAGCGAGGACCCGGCGGGCGCGGAAGACCGCAGCGGGCCGGGGGTCGTGGTGTCGGGGGCGGTGATCCAGACCGGGGTGCCGGGGGCGTTGCCGCCGGTGGGGGCGGCGAGGAGGGCGGAGCCGCCGCGTGCCACGAACGCGGACGCGGGGGCGGGAGTGGTCTCGGTCTCGGTCGCCTTCGGCCAGGCAGCCTTGGCGGGGTTCCAGGTGGGACGGCCGTCGCCCGTGAGAGGTCGCGTGTCCGGCTTGGGCGCCTTGGTTCCGTGCACGGAGGGTGTCTTGGGGAGCTTGCCCGGGGACCACATGTCGGCGTCGGGGGAGGTTTTGATCCAGTCGACGGCCTGGGCCGGGCCCACGCTCGCCGTCAACGCCAGGACGGTGGTCCCCGTCACGAACAGACGCGCCATGCGCGACTTTCGCTCACGTCGGGACTTCGATCCCCACGACCAACCACGCATGACGAACCCCCACCAGGACAGGACGGATCCCGCCCCCGAGCAGGCGAAAGATCACAGACGGAGCGCACCGTACGGGCCCAAGTCCCCCGCCGGCAACGGCAGTTCCCATGACGAATGTGGCGTTCGTCACTACAACTTAAGCGACTGTCGGATCGTCCCGGCCGGATCCAAATCACCCGTTGGGGTTCATTGATCGGCAATACACCCACGACGTCGCACAACTTGGGCATGTGTCGACATGGTGATCATGTAGATGTGATCTGAGTCACATGGTGAGGGGTTGTAGCCAACCGGTACGTTCCGCGCATCCATGCGCGCTCACGCCCCGCATCACCGACTCTCCCGAGGAGCACCCTCCATGGGGCATCCGCCTCCCCACGCACGTCCACACGCACGACCGTTGTCGGCTCTCGTCTGCGGACTCGTCACCTTGTCGATGGCCTGTGGCATGGCCGCCGCCGGCGCCGCGCCCCGCGACGCGTCCGGCGCGGGCGCTCAGCCGGCCGCCGCGGAAGCTCCCCCGACGGACGCGAAGACCGGGGCCGAACGCACCGCGGTCGCGCAGGCCGTGCGCACCGGAGTACCGGTCCCCGTCCCGGAGTTGACGACCGCCACCGACAAGGTCACCGCCAAACCGGACGGCAGGCTGGCCCTGGAACGCACCGTCGAGCCCTCGCGGACCAACAAGACCGGCGTCTGGCGCGACCTGGACCCGACCCTGGCGGCGGCCGCGGACGGAACGGTACGGCCGGCCGTGACCACGAGCGACCTGGCCCTGGGCGGCGGCGGCAACCGGCTCCTCGCGTCGATGACCAACAACGGCCGCACACTCGCCTTCACCTGGCCCACCACACTGCCCAAGCCGGTCCTGAGCGGCGACGGCGCCCTCTACCCGGGCGTGTTGCCCGATGTCGACCTCAAGGTCGTCGCCGGCGAACAGGGCGGTTTCTCCCACACCCTGATCGTCAAGAACGCGGCAGCCGCGAAGGACCCCCGACTGGCCGCCCTCAAGCTCGGGATGACCACCGACGGTGTGACGGTCACCGACGCCGGCAACGGGTCGTTTGCCGCCAAGGCGGCCGACGGCGTCGTCGCGTTCACCGCGCCCACACCCACGATGTGGGACTCACGCACCACTCCCGGGCCGGTTGGCCGAAACCCGCGCACCGCCGCAGCCGACGCCTCGTCCGAGGCGTCCGGCACAAGCGCGGGCACGGGCGGCGCATCCGGTGCGGGCGCGATACCCGAGGCCGAACTCGCCTCCACCGACCGGCGACCCGGCGCCCTGGCCGCGACCGCTCCGCTGGGGACCGCGGTCGCCGGCGACACCCTGACCCTGACCCCGGACGCGAACCTGCTCACCGCGCCCGACACCGTCTTCCCCGTCTACATCGATCCTTCCTGGATACCCACGCGCACCGGGAACGCCGGTATGTGGAACTGGGTGTGGGGCGCCGCCGCATACCAGAACACCTCGGGAAGGACCAGCTCCCGCTCGCCGGGCGTCGGCTACCAGGGTTGGCAACCGGAGGTGGGGATCGAACGGGCCTTCTACAGCGTCCCGCTCGACCTGCCCGGCAAGCAGATCCTCGAAGCGCAGTTCCACGCCACGCAGGTCGACTCCTCCCGCTTCTCCTGCACGGAGAAGTCCCCCGTCCGGCTCTTCCGGGTCCAGGACACCCTCACCGAACACACGACCTGGAACACCCAGCCGCACGAGCTCGGGCAGTGGTCGGTCGTCGACGTCGCCGGGTCCAGCGCCGACGCCTCGCCCAAGTGCGGCGACACCCGCGTCGACTTCCCCATCAGGGACAAGGTCGCCCAGAACGCCGCGAGCGCGATCCTGACGTTCGGCCTGTTCGGCAACGAGACGAACGACTACTTCTTCAACCGGTTCTCCAGCAAGGCCGGCGACACGTTCCTGTACGTCGAGTACAACACCAAGCCGAACGCCCCCTCGAACCTGCGGATGACGCCCGTCCCCGTCAACGGCGCAGCCTCCGGCAACGCCGGATACATCGGCGCCGTCAACCCCGCCGCGGGCGGCGTCAGTCTCTACGCCACCCTCACCGACGCCGACGCGCCCCAGAACCTCAAAGCCCAGTTCCACATCCGCGACGTCGGCAACGGCGACGTCCTCGTCCACGACAGCGGCTGGATCTCCTGGGGCGCCAACGGTCACGAGGCCCGCGCCGACATCCCCGTCGGGAAACTCCTCGACGGCCACACCTACATCTGGTGGGTCGGCGCCAGCGACGAGGGCCCCGAGCCCACCTGGGTTCCCGGGCAGACGTTCACCGTCGACGCCACCCCACCCTCGACACCCACCGTCGCAAGCCTCGACTACCCCGTCGCGGGCGGCGGGAAATACGCCCGCGACAAGGGCACGTTCACCTTCACCGCCGGCGACAACGCCTCCGGTGTCGACACCGTCGAATACGCGTTGAACGCCACCGTCCCCGTCGGCGGCGCCGCCCGCGCCACCTGGGACGACGTCGACAAGACGTGGAAGGCCAAGGACGTCCTCATCCCGAACTGGGGCAGCAACACCCTCTACGCCCAAACCGTCGACAAGGCGGGAAACCGCTCCCAACCCACCATCCACACGTTCTACGCGCCCTCCGACCCCAACGCCAAGACCACCCTGGGCGACATCACCGGCGACGGCCGCGTCGACCTCCTCACCACCGACGACACCGGCGCCCTGCGCATGTACGGCACCAACACCGACCCCACCGCCGGCGGCGTCGTCGCCTCCAACACCATCCAGGGACCACCCAACGCCACCAACAAACCCACCTGGGCCGGATCGCTGATCACCCACCGCGGCGGCACCGGCGTCACCTACGACGACCTCTACGCCCACGCGAACGGACACCTCTACCTCTACCGCGGCGGCGGCGCCAACGCCGGCGGCCAATACTTCACCAGCAACAAACGCGCCGACATCCCCCGCCCCGAAACGTGCGTCGACCCCACTCGACCCGGCGGCACCTGCCTCGCCTACACGCGCAACTGGGGCCAGGTCAAACAAATCCTCGCCCCCGGCAACGTCGACGCCGACGTCAACCCCTCCGGCGCGGCCCGCCTCGACCTGCTCACCCTCGAGGACAACGGCGACGGCACCCGACGCCTGTGGCTCTTCCACGGCGGCGCCAACCCCGGCTCCTTCACCGAGGCCACCCCCCTGGGATCCACCGGGTGGAACAACCTCGACCCGATCGCCCCCGGCGACACCACCGGCGACGGCCTGCCCGACCTGTGGGCCCGCGACCGCGTCACCGGACAACTCTTCCAGTACGCGTCGAAGAAGAACCCCGACGGCAGCGTCGACACCGCCGCACTCGGCAACACGAGTGCCCGCACGCTGGTCGGGACCGGCTTCGACGGCGCCGCCTACCCCAGGCTCAACTCCGACGGGGACCTCGACGGCGACGGCAAAGCCGACCTGTGGGGCCAGGCCGCCGACGGACGGCTCTACGTCGCGCTGGGCATCACCCCGGGAGCGGACGGGAACGCGTTCGGCCCGATGCGGCTGATCGCGGACAACCAGACGCCGTGGACCACGTGCGAGAAGTACGCCTCGGCGGGCGACGCGAACGTCAAACTCGACCTGTGCGGTCCCATCCTGGCCAAGTACAAGGCGACCGGCGGACCCACCGGACCCCTGCGGCTGCCCACCACCGGCGTCCACGACGACACCGCCGGCGGCAAATGGGCCGACTTCCAGGGCACCGCCACCGGCGGCACCACCAACGCCGGCATCAACTGGTCGCCCTACACCGGCGCGTGGTCCATCGCCGGCGGCATCCGCGACAAGTGGCTCGCCATGGGCGGCACCGGCGGATTCCTCGGCTACCCCGTCAGCGACGAGAACCCCGTCACGGACGGCGCCGGGACCCCGATCGGCCACGTCAGCCGCTTCGCCGGCAACACCAACGGCACCGGCTCCATCACCTACGCCGCCAACACGGGCGCCCACGAGATCCACGGGAGCATCCACGCCCGCTGGCAGGCCATGGGCGGACCCCGCAGCGTCCTCGGCTTCCCCTCCACCGACGAGACCGCGACACCCACCAAGCCGGGGCGCTACCAGCACTTCCGCGTCCCCGGCGCGAGCGCCGACACCGGATCGATCTACCACACCACCGCCACCGGATCCTGGCCGGTCTCCGGTGGCGTCCGCGACCGGTGGGCCGCGCTCGGCTGGGAGAACGGCTACCTCGGATTCCCCACCACCGGCGCGTACGACCTCCTGGGCGGACGCCGCACCAACTTCCAGAACGGCTACATCCACGCCCGCGACGGCGGCGTCCACGACGCCGCCTGGGCCCCGCACCGGCTGATCGCCTCCGCCGACTTCGACAACGACGGCCACGCCGACATCGTCACCGTCGACGACAACGGCTCCCTGTGGATGCTCACCACCACACCCGACGGCACCCTGGGCACCCCCGTCGGACTGTGGCCCGACGGCACCTGGACCGCCATCCGCTCCATCACCGCCGGCGACTTCAACCACGACGGCCGCGCCGACATCGTCGCCCTGCGCAACGACGGCAGCCTGTGGCTCTACACCGGCCGAGGCGACGCCACCCTCAACGACGCCATCCGCCTGTGGCCCGACAACAGCTGGGCCTCCGTCATCGCGATCACCGCCGCCGACATCGACAACGACGGCAACAGCGACATCGTCGCCATCTGGGGCGACGGCACCCTCTCCCTCTACAAGGGCCGCGGCGACAACACCCTCGCCGACCCCACCCCCCTGTGGAACGACAAGACCTGGAACGGCATGCGCCTGATCGCCGGCGGCGACTTCAACAGCGACCACCTCGCCGACCTCGTCGCCGTCGACACCACCGGCCGCCTCTGGCTCTACACCACCCGCCCCGACCACACCCTCAACGACGCCGTCCCCCTGTGGAACGACAACACCTGGAACACCGTCCGCGCCATCACCACCGGCGACACCGACAACAACAACCACGCCGACATCACCGCCATCTGGGCCGACGGCACCCTCCACATCTACCCCAACCCCACCCCCTGACCACCCACACCCGAAGAACACCCACATAGAACGACCAACACACCGACCACATCGGTGACACCACCCCACACCGCCGGCCCCGAGACCCCACGAGGTCTCGGGGCCGGCCGCGTCACACCCGAAACAACACCGAGCCAACACCACAACCACCACCGGGAGCCGGGCCGGCCGCACCACCGCCTCGACACACCGCCGCAACGACACCACCAGAACGCTGAAGAAGCGGAAGCGGCGCCCCCACGGACTCCGGCCGCCGACGCACGAGGGACGTACGATGGCGCACCCACGCGAAACATCACGCGCGCCACCGACGGACACGCTCACCACCGACCGGCAAAAGGGCGCCACACCACCTCGACCACGACACACGGAACCGGTGCCGCGGCCTCCCCGGGGGCGCCGGAAGGCGGACGGCGCCCCGGCACCGACCCCACACCACGTCGCCGACACCACCGCGCGCGGACACCACCCAGGCCCACCGGGACCGGCCGGCCGGGACGCACGTCCCGCGAACACCGAACACGCGGCCCACCACCGCCCGATCACCCACAACGGCAGACGACGGAAGGCGCCCCTCCCGATACACGAGCAAGGCTCGGCGCCGTCGCCCCGTGTCCACCCCACCGGCGTCAACCGACCGATCGGGCCCGTGTCCCCCGTGCCCGCCGTGCGCCGCATCCGGCCGATCACCCCACCGCCGCAGCCCCGTCGGCCGGGCTGTAGTCTCCGCCCGTCTCCCGTCGTCGACGACGCCGCCGCGCCCACGGAGCGCGCGGACGCGGACCATCGGGAGCAGTCCCGTCGCCGAGTCGCTCGGCGTTCGCGCCGTCCCGGGGAGTACTCATGCGCGGAGTTGCCGTGCCTGTCGCGTTGATCGTGGCGGCCTGTCTGGCCGGATGTTCGTCGACCGGTTCGGGTGTCGTGTCGTCCGACGGCGCCACGCCCGCGACCTCCGGGCAGCACCCCACCGCCGCCGGCACGCCGTCCGCCGATGCCTCCGCCGGCGCGACCGCGAAACCGACGGCCGGAACCGCAACGGACTCGACGACCGGGGCGCGCGAAAGCACGGCCGTACGCATCCGCGAGGCACTCGAAACCGTGCGGGCCGCACACTCGTTCCGCCTCGTCGTCACCATCCGGCAACCGGGCGCACTCCCCCACGTCGAGGACAACCGCATCGTCCGCGGCGCGGGCGCCCGCATCAGGAAAGCGGACGGGGACACCGTGACCGAGGAGACGGTGTACATCGGCGACCACCTCTACCGACGCGCGGACACCGGAGCGTGGGAACAGGACACCGTCCGAGAGGATTCCGAACTCGCGAGCAACCTGCTGTACCGCAACACGTCCTCACTGCTCGGGCAACTGCACGACGCCACGGCCGAACCCGGCCGCTTCACCCCGATCCAACCGCTGACCATCGACGGCACCACATGCGTCGGATGGGCCGAACCCGACGGCACCCGCACCTACCTCACCCCCGGCGACCACACCCACCTGCGCCGCCTCGAGGTCGACACGAACAACAGCACCATCACCTGGGACTTCACCGAACTCGACACCCCCGTCGACCTCACCCCACCGACCCCCAACCACCCCACGACCCAACGGTAGGAGCGCCGCACCCACACCATCGTGCACACGAGACGTGGGCCACGCCGGTCACGGCGGCCGACTACGTGCCCGCCACACGGTCGGCCGAACGCGCCCATAGGGTGCAAACGGCAACGGAACGGACCGTCGACACACCGCAGGCATCGGTGAGCCGAAAACGAAGCCCCGACATCTCGGGGGCGAGTCGCGGTCGAAGGCGTCGAGAACGGCTCGGGCGGCGAGGTCGGGGGTGACACCCAAGGCGGCCAGGGTGGTCACGTGGTAGGCCTCGCGCAGGCGGGCGCACCCGGGTCCGGGCAGGGCTGTCGTCCGGCCGCATCCACACCTCGAACGGCTCCGCTCTCGCACCCAGTTCGACCAAGTGGGCAAGGGTGGACGTGGTGAACCAGCCGACGAGGCGGCCATCCGACCCGGCGCCGGAACAGCCCGGGCCGCGGGTGGGCGTGGACGATCTCCCGTCCTCGCCGCACTCACCCCGGCGGACTCCCGTACGGGCTCTTCGTTCGGCCCGCCCCGGCCCCCCGGGGGCGGGGGGTGTGACTCGGCCCCACGCGACCCGCCGGCGCGAACCCGATTCACCTGATGCTTGCCGACCGGTCCTCGGGGGGCTCGTCGGTGGGGTCGTGGAAGGTCACGGTCAGGGTGCCGGTGAATCCTCGCGTCGGTTCGGACGGCTCCGCCTCGGCGGCGCGTTCGGATCGCGGTCGGCGGCGGGTCACCCACGGGTCCTCCCGGTCGGGGCCCGGCCAGGGGAGCTCGGTCGTGTTCTCGAAGACGCCGTGCGGGTTGCGCCATTCGGCGATGTACTCCGGGCCGATGCCGAGCACCTCCAGGAGCAACCCCAACGCCCGCGCCGCGTCGCGCTCGCCGGCCGGGCCGAAGTACACCGCCATCCGGCCGTGTTCGGGTCCGTTGCCCAGGTCGTCGAAGGCGAAGCGAGTGCCGTCGATGGTGAACACGGCGCCGCGGACGGGGCCCGGTTCGACCCAGCTCTCCTCGAGGTGCAACCGGAGGCGATCGGCGAGCGGGCGCAGCGGCACGTCGAGGATGGCGATCCGGCGGTGGAGGGCGAACACGAGGTCCCACATGCCGTACTGCCGTGCCGGATTGCTCGGCCCGTCGTGGCGGGGACGGACGGGGCCGGTTGCCACGTGGGCTCCGGTCCGGGGACGGGCCTGCGGACGGTGTCGGTCATGGCAACTCCATTGGTCGGCGGGCACCTCGCGGTCCCCGACGCAGCCTGGCCGGCGGGCCGGTCGTGGTGCCGGGCGGGAACGGGAGTCGCACGGCCCCGAAGGGAAATCCCGGTGTCGCTGCGCAATCCTCTCAACCCCTGCGACACCGCAGGTCAACCGGCCCCTCCGCCACGGACACGCCCGACACGCCCACCGAAACCCCAGGTCACCAAGCACGGCACAACATTCTCGATCGGTGCCGCGCCACACGTCGGAACACCGCGCCCTCGACCCGCCATTGAGAAGACACAACACCGGGCCCGCCTCGGCACGTGGGCATCACGGTGCGCTCACGGGGAAGTTCTCGACATCGTCGGCCGGCAACTCGGGAACGACCGTGTCCGGTACGACGTGAACCGCCGCGGCGTGTTCCTCCAGGTGCTCAATTATCCGCGGCGCGTTCCTCCAAGTGCTCGATCATCCGCGCTGTGCTCGCCGCAGCGAATCGATCGACCCCGCCGCACGGCGGGCACGAGTCATGGGTCGGGGAAGTGCGACGGCACACCCGCGCGAATCACTCCGCGGGCCACCGTCGGACACGCTCGCGAGCCACCCGACGACACGCGCCACACGACTTCGGCCACGGCCACACGTGGACCGGCCGCGGCTTCCAATGGTGCCGGAAGGCGGTCACCGACTCGGCATCGATCCCACACAACGTCGTGGCACCGTCGTGCGCGTGCTCCACCCACGTAGACCGGGACGAGCGTTCCGCGAGCACCACACACGCGGTCCACCGCGGCCCCATCACCGGCAACGGCGCACGACGGAAGACGCCCCCACGAGACACACGTACGACGCATCACGAAAACCACACCCCACGACGAGAAGTACCGGCCCGCCGTCCCGCCCGACCGGCACCTCACACACCGGAAGACCCGCACCACATATCCCGCACCGAGACACCCTCGCCCTCCCCCGTGAACAATGCTCGAACCACTCGACACCGCGCAAAACCTACAACCACAACGGCCCACACACGCTCGATCGCCGAACCACACACACCGAGCGGACCCGGCGGACCCGGTGGACCGCAGCCGGAAACCTCATTGGCGGTGGCTCAACCATCGTGGGACTGTAAAAAGTCGAACGGCTCGGTTGTCAATGGCCTGTGAGTCCACGAAGAAAAGGAAAACTCAACAGGAAACCGAGAGGCACCGCAGGAACCGCCGCGCCCGCGACGCCGATTCGAATCTACCGCGCCAGGACCCGCCGATCGGGGGTCGGTCGCGAGTGTGTCGACGTCGCCCTCTCATGCGTGCGTTCACGGGTTTGTGATGGCGTCGATGATGTTCGGGTCGGAGGCCAGGCGCAGTTGGGCGGGTCGGAACTCGCCGGGTCCGGGTGTGGTGTAGCCCAGGACCACGACCCGAAGGCAGGTCCCGGCCGGGTACCAGGCGTCCGCGTCCCCCCACACCGGCTCCGCGTACTCCGGCTCCAGCAGACCGACCTCACCGTTGGGCATCTCGACCATCATTCCGAAGGGACGGTGACGGACCACGACCGCTTCCACCACCGCGCCCCGCGAGTACCCGTCCACCGTCGTCCCCCAGTCCTCGTCCCAATCCCTCGCCGTACGACCCACGAACGCCACGACGGGGCCGGGACGTTCCCGGAAGCGAATTTCCCCATCGCGACGCGCAGCAGGTGATCACCGCATCACATCAAGATCAGCGCCCCCCAACCTCCACCCACGGGTTTTCCCAACGGAACCGACCATCCGTCCCAGATCCTGCAAAACCACAGCCCACAGGCCCAAAGCCGAGCAAGACAGCAAGACCCGGGCCACGCAGCCAAGATCCAAAATCCCAGATCCTGCAAACCCAACGGTCAACACATGATCAATCGACAAGATCTTTCAAAACAGCCAGGACGGAGCACCCGTGGGGACGGCCGCGCCGGTCTGCTTGCGGCACACCCACCGCCCGGGCCGGCAGGATCGGCGGGTGGCCTCCTCCTACCTGTCGGTGCAGTCCTTCGTCCACCCTCCCAGGCTGCTGGTCCTCGCCCCCGAAGGCGACGAGTGGGTGGCAATGTCAGCGGCCGCGCTGAGCGCGGTCGGCAGGCTCTGGGGAGGCTGTGCGAGCGCGGTGATCCCGGTTGGCGCGGCCGACCACACGGCCATCGAGCCGTTCCTCGCCCGGTTCCAGCCGGACCACATCCTGGAGTACCACCCCAGTTGGGGGGCGGTCGAACTGATCCATCCGGGCAGCCTGGACCGGGAGTTGGAGCCACGCGATCGGGACCAGGACAGCCTCGCCTTCACGAAACAGCTGTGGTCGGGCGACTCCTGGCCCGGTCACGGAGACGGGGAGGCCCTGAAGGCGGCTGCGGAGCGGCTGCGCGCGACGCACGGCGTCAACGGCTTCGACCGGTCTCACCCTTGGCAGTTCCACCTCGGTGACGATGCGGAGAAGAGCGGCTTCACAGCCCTCCAAGACGTAGCCCGCCAGCCGACCGGCGGCGTCCCGATCGGACGGATCCGCACTCCGGCCGCCCTGGCTGCCGGTGCACGGCTCGGCGTCCTCCTCGCAGCAGCCGGCAACGAGGAGCGGCCCCCGAGTCCGATGCGGACTGGCTCACGCAGGTGGCGGATTCCCCATGGAGCGCCGATGCCACGGCGAGCCCCTTCGATGCGGCCGCCGCGCTGTGCACCCGGGTCCACCGCGATTACGACGAGGATCGGTCAGGCGATCTCGTCGTGCTCGGCGACCGGCCCGAGGACTTCGCGCTGGCCCAACTCGCCCGCCAGGTCCGCGGAGCCACGCAATGGCTGCCGGGGCCTGCACTGGCCTGGCATCACCTGCCCCTCCCCCGGCGCCCGGAGCCCATCACCGTGGTCAGCGTCTCCCTCTCGGAAGAAGAGATCCGCGCCCACCTCACCGACCGCTGGGACACCCGGGGCTTGCGGCTCCGGGGCAAGGACACCATGCCGGTCACGGTCCTGTCCCCCGACGAGCTCCCGCTGACCGGTCGCGATCAGGTGGCCCTGCTCAACGCCTGGGACATGCCGCTGTCCCTGCCGGTGGAGAAGACCTCGGACGGGTCCCTCGTCTCGGCCGTGCGCATGCCCATACAGGTCCCCGCCCCGCTCGACGCGGCCCGGCACCGCTGGCAGGTGGGGGTGATCTCCGCCGGCCATCCCATCCCGGCCCTCCCCGACCTGTGCGGCTCCACCCTGGTCACGGCCGGCGACGAGCGGGAAACGTTCGTGCGCGCCGCGGACGGCGGCATCACCTACGCCTCCAACCGGTTCGACTTCGTCCCGGCCGGCGCGTCGCCGGCCGGCTCCCTCGCCGGCCCCAGGCTCGTCTGGCCCTCTCTCGAGAGGATCCTTCGCCCCGCCGGAAAACGCGCCCGCGTCACGAAACGGCTGCTCGGATCACGATCCGCCGTCGAAGCCCTGGCCGCGCCGGCGCCGTGGGCGCTGCTGTCGCACTGGCTGCCCGGCCACGACCGCTCGGCCCTTCCGGCGGACAGTGCCTGGGAGCTCAAGTCCGGGGTGTTCCTGACGTGGGAAGCCAGGCCGCCGCTTCCGGCGACTGGGCCCAGGCAGAGCTCCGGGCGCGGATCGACGCGTGGAGCACCTGCGGGCTCCTGCGCCGCGGACTGGTACTCGGCTGCCACGACTGCCCACGGGTCGAGTTCTACCCCATCGCCGAAGTGGCACAGCAGTACACCTGCCGGCGCTGCGGCAGCAGCAACACGCTGGAGCAACCACGGTGGAAGCCGGCCCGCAACGAGCCCACCTGGTTCTACGAACTGCACCCGGCGATCAACGAGTTGATCGCCAACGACGGCAACCACGACCTGCTCGCCACCCAGTTCCTCCGCTCGAAGGCCTGGGCCGGAGCCTGCCTTGTCACCGAGGAGTTCGAGCTGGTCCAAAACGGCAAAGCCGTCGTTGAGTTCGACTTCGCCGCGGCGACCGTCGAGGGACTCCTCCTGGACGAGTCCAAGAAGAACGACTGCCTCGCCGACTCCGCGAAAGGGACCCTCACCGAGCTCAACAAGCTCCTGAACGGATGCCGCGCACTCGGCGCGACGCACCTGGTCCTGGCCACCCCCAAGAACGCCTGGAAGCAGGCGACCATCGACAAGCAACTCCAAGGCGACGCGGCACACGGCGTCAGCGCCCCCCAAGTACTCCTCCTGACAGGCCTGGGTACCGACCCGAAGATCCTGACCCTCGACGGCAAGCCATTCACCATGGACTGAACCGGCCCTGATGACCCCCCGGGCCGAGTCGGCCGAACCAGCGGCAGCCCGAGCACACGCACACCAGCAGCCGACGCGAGAAGGACCGACCACAGGTGATCACCGCATCACATCAAAATCAGCATCCTTGAGGCGACCTCATCCTCCGTCACAGGTTTTCCCGACGGAACCGACCATCCGTCCCAGATTCTGCAAAGCCACAGGCCACAGGCCAGACAAAGCCGAGCAACACAGCAAAACCCAGGCCACACAGCCAAGATCCAAAATCCCGGATTCTGCAAATCCAATGGTCAACACATGATCGATTGACGAGATCTTTCAAAACAGCCGGGACGGAGCACCCCGCCCACCGGGGCGACCGTCGGAAAGGACGCGGATCAGGAACGACACGAACGGCCGCCGAGCACGGTCCCGACACACGAACACACAACCCGCCACAGGGAACTCCCCATCGCGTCGCGCAGCCTTCTCAAACCCTGCGACACAGCAGGTCAACCCACCCATCACTGAAAGGAAGGGGCTTCCCCCGAGGGACTATCAAGGACTCGGCTCTGGCCCGTAATCGGTGGTAACGAAGTGTGACTGCCGTCGTTGGTAGAGCATGCGTGACGTCAATGAGCTTGTGGGTGTGGTGTTTTCGGGGCTGTCGGCCCTCGTCGTCGAGGGTGTGGCGGACGAGGGCGATGTCATCCGGGTGGCTGCGCGGACCCGGGAGGATCCGGTGCCGTGCCCGGTGTGCGGGCGGCCGACGGGGCGGGTGCACGGCTTCCACGGGCGGGTGGTCGCGGACGTGCCGGTGGACGGACGGCGGGTCGTGGCGTCGGTGCGGGTGCGGCGCCTGGTCTGTCCGGTGCTCGGTTGCCCGCGGCAGACGTTCCGGGAGCAGGTTCCCGGCGTCGTTGAGCGTTACCAGCGTCGGACCAGCCGACTGGCCGAGCAACTCGGCCAGGTCGTAAAGGAGTTAGCGGGCCGGGCGGGCGCCCGCCTCTCCCGCGTGCCGGCCTGCGCGATCTCCCGCTCGACCGCCCTGCGCATGCTCATACGCAGGGCACTGCCGCCGCTGCGCGTCCCGCGCGTGCTCGGCGTCGACGACTTCGCCCTCAAGCGCCGGCACCGCTACGCGACCGTGATCATCGATGCCGAGACGGGCGAGCGGATCGACGTCCTGCCCGACCGCACCGCCCAGACGCTGGTCGCGTGGCTGCGCGAGCATCCCGGGGCCGAGTATGTCTGCCGGGACGGCTCCGGGTCCTACGGCGAGGCGATCCGCCAGGCCCTGCCCGAAGGGGTGCAGGTGAGCGACAGGTGGCATCTGTGGAGCAACCTGTGCGGGAAGGTCCTGGCCGAGGTCCGCTCGCACGCCGTCTGCTGGGCCGCCGCTGTGAACCCCGCCCGGCCCGGGGGTGTTCACAAGCAGACCACCCGCGAGCGCTGGCAGCGAGTCCACGCCCTGCTCGACCAAGGTGTCGGCCTGCTCGAATGCGCCCGGCGCCTCGATGTCGCCCTGAACACCGTCAAACGGTACGCGCGCATGAAGGAGCCCACCGGCGACCGCCGCACACCCCGCTACAAGCCCACTCTCGTCGACCCCTATCGCGACCACCTGCGCAGGCGTCGGGCCGAAGATCCCGCAGTGCCCGTCACCCACCTCCTGCGCGAGATCAAGGAACTGGGCTACACAGGCAGCGCCAACCTGCTGGTCCGCTACATCACCCAAGGCCGCGCCGAGGGCGACAAGCCGGTCACCACCCCGCAGCATTTCGCCCGCCTCCTGCTCGCTCGCCCCGAGAACCTGCGCGACAAGGACGCCGAGTTGCTCCGGGAACTCACCTCAACCTGCCAGGAGATGGCCGAACTCGCTCGCCTCACCCGCGAGTTCGCGCAGCTACTGACCCCAACGGGGGGCAACGACGCCAAGCTCACCGACTGGATCACCACGGTCCGCGCCGCCGACCTGCCCCAACTGCACTCCTACGCGAACGGCCTCGAACTCGACCGCGCCGCGGTCGACGCCGGACTCACCCTCCCCTTCCACAACGGCCGCACCGAAGGCGTCAACACGCGAACCAAGCGGATCATGAGGCAGATGCACGGCCGAGCCGGGTTCCCCCTGCTCCGCCACCGCATCCTCCTGCACTGATCACCACACAGCGCAACCACCGATTACGGGCCAGAGCCCAATTCCTGATACTCCCCGCCCCGCCCGCCGCACGCCCCCGGGGCCGGGGCCGACCGGACGGGGGATTGTCGTCCGGCGCCCGTACCCTCCCCAAAGGCGTGCGCGGATCGGCCGCGCGCCGCGGGATCCCGTCGTACGAGCGGCGGAGGTTCGGCGTGGGAGCGGGCGTGCGGGGCGTGGTGGAGGAGTCGCAGCGCGCGGTGTGGTCGTTCGCGCGTTCGAGCACGTGGGCCCGTCGAGGTTCGGCACGACCCACGATCAGGCGCCCGGCAGCGGTCGACGGCGTCCTGGAGGCGATCGGAACGCGCGGGTACGGCGCGGGGCGGGTGACACGAGCCGATCCGTGGCCCGCGCACGGCACCGGCGGCTCGGGCATCCCCAGCGCGGGGGTGACCCCGTACCACGACCGGTCGATCGGGCCGGCCGGCATCGCGATCGACGCCCGACGCGGTCCGCGGGTGCGCCTCGACGACATCCCCCTGGTCGGCCGCACGCCGTCCCGCTTGGAGTAGGCCTTCGGCAACCATCCCACCGCCCGCGGCCACGAGTTGCCGTACCCGTGATCGGACCGGCATCCCGGCGTCTCGCGCAGGTGTTTCCGACGCTTGCCCGAGACATCGTCGAGATGCTCCGTACCGAGGACAACGGTCATGCCCTGGCATCGACGACCGGTGACCCGGTGCTCCTCGGTCGTCGTCCCCGCACGCCCGACCGCGATGCCCTGCCGACGACTGCGTTCGGCTCTTCCGGATCCGTGATGGTGACCTTGCGGCGTGACGACGACACCATCCGGTTGCGCCCGGACGACGACTCCGACGCCGTCACCGACATCGAGGCCCTCGACCACCGTGTCCCGGGGCCGGGCGCGCGACGCACCGATCCCACCCTCGGCCCGACGTCCGAGTGGAGGCACCCGAGCGCCGCCGGTCGGCACTCACCGCGGCGATCGGAGATCGATCACGAGGGATACGCCCGATGTGCCTCGCAACCCCGCAAGGTTGTCCGAGAACCACGACGGGTCCTTGAGCTTGACCCGGAACGAGTCCGGCATGTACTCCGGGGGAATCTTCCTCGCCTTCTCGGGGCTCAACCTCACCAAGGTCTCATGGGCCTGCCGAGGACTCTCATGGAAGATTTCCCGTATCTCCGGGAAGCTCTCGAGCGTGGCTCGGATCGCGTCCCGCCGAGCGGCCGTGACGGGGCCGCCGGCACAGCCCTCCTTTCGCTCGTCGATCCTGCCGCACAAGAAGACCGAGACGTCCGCCCTCCCGAGCCACGGGTCCCGCCACGTCGCCTCGGCCGTCGGGGTGGGCACGGCCGACGCCGCGGGGGTCGAGGCTGTCGCTCCCGGTGCTTCGCTCGCCGGGTTCGCCCCCTGCGGCGTCCACCGGTCGGCGCCGCACCGCGGCCACGTATCGCAACCGGGTCGCGACGCCACCGCACCCGCCGTACCACTCCTCGTCCCGGATTCCGACGAACACGAGACGACTACGGCCATCACGACCAACACACCCGCCGCGTACCGCCGACGCTTTCCCACCAACACCATGACTCCCCCGGATCGTTGCCGCAGCCTAACGGCGCGCCGGAAACGAACCCGGGCGGGTCGCCCCGAAGGCCTCCCGGTCGTCGACGTCGACCGCCACGAGTTCCACCGGCAGCGGTCGACCGGTCCGCACCGCGGCCGCCGTCGACGTTGCCGAGCCGACGGCGAAGGCTTCGAAGACGTCCCGGAAGCGTCCGGCGGTGGACGCCGGGCCCGGAGCCTGGTCGCAGCCCATGGTGCGCGTCGCGCGAGTCGCGCCCGCGGGCCCCGTCGCGCGAGGGGTCAGGCAGCGGTGCGACGGGCCTCGCCGAGGCGGCACAGCGCGTCGTCGAGGTCGGCCTGGGCGTGGTCGGGCCAGGCGGTGGTGATGTCGGTGCCGGCGGTGCTGCGGTCGGGGCGCCGGTGCAGACGGGGCTCTTCGCCGGGGTCGGCGGCGCGGGCGTGGGTGACGCCGTGGCCCGCTCGCGCGGCGGCGGCGCGTTCCCCACCGGCCGCGTCCACGTACGCGCGGGTTGCGGGGTCGGTGACCTTCGCGAGGTTGGCCGGGTCCGTCACGGCGTGGGCGATCGCCTCGAGGGTCCTGCCGGTCAGCTTGCGGGCGGTCAACACCGTGGGTAGGCCGGTGAGTTGTGCCAGGTGTGCGAGGGCCGTGCTCTCCAGCAAGGTCAGGGAGTACGTCAGTCGTCCGAGTTTCGACAGATAGGTGTCATCGGGGAACATGCGGGCCATTGTGCGGTACCACTCCGACGTCATCGATGCGTTTTCCGTCCGTCGAAAGGGTGACTCGGCCATCCGGGAGGCGGGTGGTCGTCCGCTTCGGTCAGCCGACAGCGACCCACACCACAACGCCGCCGCCGCCAGCGGCGGCGGGGGCGGGGGCGGGGGCGGCGGTTCCGACACCGGACGGCGGCTCACGGCGCTTCCGACGACGGTGTTCGTCTCGGTCCGGTGAACCTCCCGCGACGAGAGCGGGTTGGTGCAAGAGGCTGTTTCATTTGGCGTGTTCGCTATTCTGGCGTGTGTGACGACGCTTGTGGAGCGGTTGGTGCCGGACGAGTTGTGGGAGTTGTTCGAGCGGGTGGTGCCGTCGAGGCCGACCCGGCCGCAGGGTGGTGGTCGCCGAAGGTACGGGGATCGTGAGGTGTTGGCCGGGATCGTGTTCGTGGCGACGTCGGGGTGCACGTGGCGTCAACTGCCGCCCGTGTTCGGGGCGTCCTGGCAGACGATCCACCGGCGGTTCGCCGAGTGGAGTCGCGCGCGGGTGTGGGCGAAGCTGCACCGTGTCCTGTTGGACGAGCTCGGCGCGCGGGGCGCGTTGGACTGGTCGCGATGCGCGGTGGACTCGGTGAACATGCGGGCCCTGAAAAGGGGGAGTTGACGGGTCCGAATCCTGTGGATCGGGGCAAGTACGGGTCGAAGATCCATCTGTTGACCGAACGCTCCGGTCTGCCCTTGTCGATCGGGATCTCCGGCGCGAACACGCACGACAGCCAGGCGTTGATCCCCCTGGTCGAGGGCATCCCGCCGATCCGTTCCCGCCGCGGACCACGTCGCCGCAGGCCTGCCAAGCTCCACGGCGACAAGGCGTACGACCACCGATTCATTCGCGCGTTCCTGCGGCAACGCCGCATCACACACCGGATCGCCCGACGCGGCATCGACTCCTCGACGCGCCTCGGCAGACACCGATGGGTGGTCGAGCGAACGGTGTCCTGGCTGAACGCGTTCCGCCGACTCCACCGTCGATACGAGGTCAAGGCATTGCACTTCGGAGCGTTCGTCAGCATCGCGGCCGCATTCATTTGCTACCGCCGATACGCCAAATGAGACGGCTTCTAAGGGTGGGCGGTGCCCCCGCCTTCGCCTCCGTGGCGCGTCAGCAGCGGGGACACCGCGCCTGAACAGGCGCTCGTCGCTGTCGGCGCCGAGTCGGAAGGGCAGCGAGAGGCGTGCGAGGGAGAATTGCTCGCCGGCGATGTGGGTCTTTCAGGATGCCAACCGTCCCGAGGCAAATGAAGCTGCAGCCGTCGTATCGACGGGACACACTCTGAGCATGGTTGAGATGAAGCCCGGCGAAGCGCGCGAGTTCTGGAAGGCGTTGGTGGACAACGCGTCGTCGCTGATCTCCGATGCCCATGCTCTGTGCGTTGCGAAATCGTACGGTCGGGCGAGATCGCTCACCGTCCTGGCGCAGGAGGAGCTGGGCAAGGCGCTCTGGATCTACGACACTTTCGAGCGCGATTGGAGCCGGGGCAACGAGGCGCCGCGCGCGGTGGACGCGCTCAGGAAGCATGGGCGCGATCACGCGAAGAAGTACCTCCAAGCCGTCGTGTTCGGCGACGAACTGGCGGAGTTCTGGGGCGACTACGGCTCGGTACCCGGTCGTGGACCGGAGGGTGAGTCGTGGGAGGTGGCGCATGAACGACGGCAGGCAGAGGCCGCGACTGCGGCAATCGAGGCGAACCTCTCCAAGCAGCGCGGCTTCTACGTGGATCGAGACGACAACGGCATCGTGCACTCGCCCACGGGCATCGAGGCGGGGACGACCGTCGAGGACCTTCGGACGGCCGCGCGGGTCGTCGAGATGCTCCTCATCCGTGATCACGGCCGGATGAAGACGGAAGCGGTCACGGAGTACGACAGCACGCACGCTCAGCAGTTCCGCCTACTGCCGGTCTCTCATCCCGAGGAATGGGCGACCTTCAAGGACTCCGGTGGCCGGCGGTGAAGGCCCGTCCCGATCACCCCGTGCCACCCGCACGCCGCGAAGCCGCAACCGACGGTCGAGCCGCCCACGCCCGGCCGCCGGTGCGGCGGCGTGGTGCGTGACGGCGACGGGCGCACGCGGCGGAGCAGGCCGTTTGAAACGACGGACCGGGCGCCGGTAGCGGGGTAGGCGGCCCGGGTCGGTGTGGAGTGCGAGCCCAGGGTGAGCTTGACTCTGTCGGTGATCTTGGACCGTCGAGGTCAGGTGCCGAGGGTGCGCCAGGACTTCGACCGGGGAATCGCCTGCCGGTCCAGGAAGGTCTGGAAGGCGGTCGATGGTCTCGGTGAGCAGGTTTTCTCGGCCTCTGACCGGCCGCTGAGTCGTTCGATGTTCACGGCGATGGCCGTGAGTACGTGTTGCAGGTGCGCTTTCGGTTGTCCTCGGTAGCGGCAGTGGCGCATGCCGTGTCCGTGGGCGAACGCATTGATGGTGCCCTCGACTCCGGAACGGACCGCGTAGCGCGCCTTCCAATCGGGTGTCTGTTGCTCGGTGCGGACGCGGACTTGCAGGTCGCGGAGTTCCGGCGGGGGAAAGCCCACGTTGCGGGCGCTCTCGCGGGAGTTGGTGCACCGGGGGCGGTCCGGACACGGCCGGCACCGGCCCTTGGTGAACCTCGCCACGATCAGGGGTGCCGCAGTGGGCGAGGAGGTCGGGTAGGGGCCGTGCCAACCCTTGCTGACCTGGCCCCGGGGGCAGGTGACCTGTCGGCGGTCGAAGTCGATGTGGAAGTCGTCGCGGTCGAAGCCCTCGTTCCTGCGGTGCCGGCGGGTGGGGTTGCCCGGCAGCGGCCCGCTGACGGTGACCCGGTGTTCGCGCTCGGCTCGTTCCAGGTGGACCAGGGAGGTGTAGCCGCCGTCGACCGGGTGCTCGGCGGGCAGCAGCCCGCGACGTGCCAGGCGGGTGTGGATGCCGGGCAGGGCCTGGGCGTCGTTGGTGGCGGCCGAGGTGGTCGCCACATCCGTGATCACGTTGACGCTGTCGGAGGCGCACGTCTCGGTGAGATGGGCCGTCGGACCCCTTCCAGCTGATGATGTGCCCGTGCCGGACGTAGCGTGCCGTGGTGTCGTAGGGGGAGACGATCGCCGAGGAGGAGGGCGGCAGGCCGCCGTCGTCTGCGGTGCGCCAGCGCAAGCGGCCCGCCGCATCGCAGCTGTAGTTCTGCACGACGATCTGCCGCAGGGCCTCGGCCCGAGGGCCGGGACGGTAGCCCGATCCGTGCCGGTGGAGATGCTCCAACAGCCTGTGGGCGTCGTCGCCGGCGGCGAGGATCCTGGTCTTGGGCCGAGTGGGGTTCTTGCCCAGACGGACCGGGCGGCCGTAGCGGCGCCCCCAGTCCTCGTCGACCAGGTCGACCAGCGCAGATGCCCGGCCGTGCGTGCCACCTCCTCCAGCGCGGCACGGACCGCCTCGGTGACCAGTTCCAGCCGAGTGAGGTCGCGCACTGCGGCCAGGACATGGGTGGAGTCGGTGCGTTGCGTGGTGCGTTCACGCCGGGGTCATCGAGCTCCAGCGCGAGGGCGTATTTGAAGTCGATGCGGCAGCGCACCGCCTCAGTGGCCTGCCGGTCCGACAAGCCGAGCAGGAACTGCAGTACGCAGACGGTCGCCAATTGGGCAGGCGCGAGGCTCGGACGACCGTCACGTGGATACCAGTCGGCGAAGTCCTCGTCGTTCCACAGCCCATCGAGGTGGTCCCGCACCCATATCGCCGTCGTGCCACCCGGGTTGCTCACCCGCGCGACCTGCGCGGTCAGGGAAGGGACCTGCTCACCGGAACGGGGGCGGAGGGACAACAGACACCTCGAACTGATTCGGCCTCCGGAACAGCCCGAGCATGCCCGATGATCAGCCTGCCGCACCGGGAAACCCCAAGATCACCGACAGAGTCAAGCTGACACACATCACCGACACGACACCGAAAGATCACATACGTGGTGCACCCATGCGACGGTCTCGTATATAGGGAAAGGATGGTCGGGTATGCACCGCAGGCGTTTCCCCGAGCCGGCCGCCACCAAATCAAAGCATCGACCAAGGATCTAATCCTTGCGATCTCAGAATATTCTCTTCTTGCCAATGAAGAGCTCTCGCCTTGGTTACGCCCTGCAAAAACGAAGGAACGTTCAAGGGATTCTCTGCGTCTACCAATAGGAGCCTACATAGAAATTCGACCATGCCGCACCGATAGACCTCCCAATGATTGTCTTCGAACCATACGGCCGTCGCCCATCCATCAGGACGGTCCCCTTCGGAAACCCAGCCAAGCAGGTCGCCGCCCTGCGTACCCCCCCCAGGCGACAATCGAAGTCGTAGAACTAGTCGAATACGCCTCCGCGCCGCTTTCGGCCCACAGGTGGCGAGCCGTCACCGTTGCAGCCGAAATCCCGCCACCCGGAGCCTCTGGAGATCGGATCTCGTCCGGAACCAGAATCCCGAGCCAATCCTCGATCAGCACGCCACCGTAGACTTCCTGAAAACGTACAAAGTCCTTCGGGAACCTATTCCAAAGTACATCCGAAACACTGCCGCCCGCGACCCTTTCCCCAGAGCCGGGGCGAGGAGGCATCAGCGTCAGCAGGAGTGCGAACCAGTCCCGCTCATTCGACATCAGAGACCTTTCGATCAGGGGGTGTTTCCCACAGGAACAGGATTGAGGTCACTATCCATCCTGTACCCGAGATTGAACGCCCAAGGCCCGGGCGGCATCGGGCCGTGCGGCGCGACGCCGCCCGGGCCTTAGGCACATTCCGATCCGGGCGTCGCCCCGGGACCACACGTCGCGGCACCGCCCCTGGCCCCTGCCGCCTCACTCGTGGAGAAAGCCGGCGGCACCCGCGCGGGACCGCGTCACCACGGCGGAGTTGTCCGAGCGCGCCCACGCGCTCGATTCGCACGCGGTTCCGAGACCACACGCACCCTGGGGGCTCGCCCGTGGCCGTCCCGTCCGCCTGTCGCGACAACGACTGTCGGGCTCGGGTGTTCGTGCGCTGCGGCGGAGGCACCCGCGAGGCGACGGAGCGATCCCGGGATCTACGTTCGGGGCGATGCCGGTGGGAGATCAGCCATCCTGTTCGACGCCGTCGTCCCCGGATCGTCTGTCGAGGCGGTCGGATACCTCCGGAGTCGGTCTGCGGCCTCCGCGAGGGAGGTGCCGCGGTATCCGCACCACCGGGCGACCGAGGAGAGGGCGAAAGGATGGTTGCCGGTGAGCGCACAGGCCCTTCGTACCGATGGGATTCGACGGATTCCTCAAGCTCGAACGCATGGCCGGCGTCCTGCGCAACTACGAACCGTGCGTGGTCCAGGGGCGGTTGCAGACGCGGACGTACGCCGAACGGGTCGTGGCCGGCAGTCGTCTGGGCGCGGCAAACTACGACCCATCGTCGAAATCGGGCGAACTGCCGCGCGGTCCCCTTGAGTCGCGGATTCATTTCCCGAGAAAGCCGTACGCGCCCGGCCCCACGACTGCGCACGGTGCATGGAGGCCCAGATCATTCAGAGCGGAGAAAAAACAAACGGCTGATCTTCATCACGCTCCGGAACAATTTCGTCCGCGATACCTTCGACGAACATCTTATAGAGAAATTGCGAAGTCTCCATTTCGTATTCCCGCCATTCGGGCCCCCTGAATTCCCATGCGACCACGGACCATGCGTTGGGATCGCCTTGCCCGGTGCGCCAGTAGAATTTTTGGCCATTTCCGCAGGATGACCATCGAAGCAACCCTCCAAGAATCGGGAATATTTCGAAGGGCGCGAAAGATTCTCGCAACGACGGGTCTTCATTAAGCGATCGATTCAAACTCTCGGAAACCTCGGAAATATCGAGGAGAGAATTCGATGCACCCGGGATCAGCAGTCCCATGTAGTCGTCGAATTCACCGAGCCCGAAGTGCCCCACCAGCTCCTTGTAGTCATCCGGAAGTGCTGTCCCCAGACGCCTCTCCACCTGCAGCCAATCCGTCTGCCAACCTCGGCCATCGGGAACATCGAAAAGCCCGGCAAGTTCTTCCACCCATTCCAAAACTAACTCCGGTGAATACTTCGATTACGGTAGATTGTCTACTGTTTCACTGAAATTCACAGTTCTCCCCGACGCAGTGAGCTTGATCTGCGTAGGGATCGAACTTCCAGGATTCTCGTAGATTGGACGCGAAGTATAGTACACCACATCATTGTTGGACAAAGCCGCGGCTACCTTGTCTTCCCATTTCTTCATACCGGGATCATTTGCCTTCGAATAGATGGGAACAAGATTCCTCATTTCTACACCCGAGCCGCCGAGCTGGCGACCGAGAAGATGACCTCTTTCCATCCCTACTACATATCCGGGTGGATCATTCTTCCCTCCGCGCGCCGTGTCACTACCTATTATATTGCTCTGCTCCCCAAAGTCAGGCTGAAACTTTTCTGCCCATGTAGTCGATTCCCGAGCCAGACAAGCACGCCTGGACACCGGTGGCGCGGTTTTGATCGTCAAGAGGCCGGTAGTAGACCCACGACTTGGAGAGGCTGCCGCATCCGCGCTGAGATTGGGAATCGTCATAACTCGATACGTGCAGCAGTTGTGCGGTCGTGGGAGTGACGGGGAGTCCAGAATTTTCCGAATAGTCGGCGTCCCCTGGGCGGGCGTCGTCGACGACGCCTGGCTGAACCGGATTCCAGGTCCCGGGAATGAATGGGGTCCCAGTATTGCCAGTGCCCTGAAGAGAGTCGAGGATACGCGTTGCGTCCAGAACTCCCCGGATTATGGCGATCATGGGGTCAACTACGGGCGCAGTCGGCGTCGGGAGGCGGAACTTGGGCGCTGTCGGGACCCAGGGGCGCGGCTTGGGAGGCTTGATGGGGGCCTTCGGGCCGATGTATTTCCTGTTTCCTCCCCCATCCGGGCCTCGTCTGGGGCCCCCGGGCGGGGGGGTAACCGGGCGGGTGGTCCCGCGCGGGGGGCTCCAACTGCTGGTGCGAATACCGTTCAAAAGGGGCCGAGAATAGCCCCCGCCGCATTGCCCGAAGCGGCAGGACGGGAGGTCGTGCGTCCCGAGTGTCCCCGAGTCGCATTGCGAGGGATTGCGCTGGCAGAGCTGTTTGAGAGACTCCTCACGTGCCAGGGGTGTCGGCCAAAGGATGTTTATTGCGGCGCCGGTAGGCGTGATACCGAAGATGATAAGCGTGGTGAGGCGGAGCCCAAGGTTGATGCCCCAGTCGTGTCCGGTCGACGACGACCTGGTCCCGCTCGCGGTGGCCCTCCTCGTCGGTGTCGCAGGGTTCGACGGGCGTGAAATGTCAACGGTCTTTGAGTCCTGGCTCTGTCGCGAGTTTGGTGAAACACGAGATGTGGATCTTGGCGGCTCGTGATGATTCCGAGTGTCCGTTGCCGATCTTCTCGCCGTCCTGTTC
>NZ_JBHZAV010000041.1:0-64834 GCF_042754445.1 Embleya sp. NPDC059213 | reverse complement strand
CCCCTCTTTTGGGTGTGGGGGGGGGCTGTTTTTTTTGTATACGAGCCGGGGGGGGGGGCATCGGGCGGGGGGGGGGGCCCCCACCCCCCGCACCTGCATATACGCTGTGCCACCGTGGCTCGCATCGTGGTGGTCGGCGCAGGTATGGGTGGATTGGCGGTAGCCGCTCGGCTGGCCACGCTTCGGCACGAGGTGACGATCTGCGAACGGTCCTCGACGACCGGCGGGGCGTCCGGGTCGATCGTCCGGGACGGCTTCACCTTCACCACCGGCCCCGGGCTGCTCACGCTGCCGGCCGTCTACCGTGACCTGTTCCTCAAGACCGGCGCCGCGATCGAGGACGTCGTGGACCTGGTCCCGATCGCCACCGCCACCCGGGAGTCCTTCGCCGCCGCGCACGGACCGCGCACCGTCGTCGACATCCCCAACGCGTCCCGATCCGGGACGCACGACGCGTTCGAGTCGGGCTTCGGGCCCGGTGCGGGCGACGACTGGCAGCGGCTGCTGCACCGGGCCGGCGAGATGTGGGGCGTCACCCGCAAGAGCCACTTCGAGGCGCCGCTGCTGGCCGACCCCGCCGGGCCGGCCGAGCGGCTGCGCAGCGCGGGCGGGCGGGCCGACCTGCGCACCACCGCGCCCTGGCGCTCGCTGCGCTCGCTCGGCCGGAGCGGGCTGGGCGACCCCCGGCTGCGCGCCCACCTCGAACGTTTCGCCGCCGAGGCGGGCTGCCACCCCGGCAAGGCGCCCGCGACGCTGGCCACGCTGCCCTACCTGGAGGAGACCTTCGGGGTGTGGTGGGTGCGCGGTGGCCTGCACCGGATGACCGAGGCGCTGCACGCGCGCTGTGTGCAGCGGAAGGTGCAGGTACGCACCGACACCGAGGTGACCACGATCGAGCGCGCGGGCGGCCGGGTGTCCGGCGTGCTGCTCGCCGACGGCGGCCGGCTGGACGCCGACATCGTGATCACCGACCTGCCCGTCGATCCCGGGACCGCCGGGCTGCTGCCGGGCTCGAAGACTCCCGGGGCGGGCCGGGTGCCCGCCTCCTCGGCGGTGCTCGAACTGCATCTCGCGCTGCGCGGTCGCGCTCCCGAGACGCCGCACCGCAGCTACCTGTTCGCGGACGACCCCGAGCGCGAGCCGGACCTGCTGTTCGCCGACCGCGCGACGCCGCCGGCGGATCCCACGCTGTGCGTGCTGGCTCCCGACGACGAGACGCTGGCCCCCGAGGGGCACAGCGCGTGGACGGTACAACTGCGCGTGCCCCGGCAGGGCCCGGTGGACTGGGAGTCGGCCGCCGTCCGGGACGACTGCGCGGCGAACGTGCTCGACCTGATGGCCCGGCGCGGCCTGGACGTACGCGACCGGGTGTTGTGGTCGGTGCTGCGCACCCCCGCCGACCTGGCCGGGCACACCGGCGCTCCGGGCGGCGAGGTGCCGGGCGCGGGTGCCGACGGTTGGCGGGCCGCGCCGCGTCGGGTGCCGAACCGGTCGGCCGTACCGGGCCTGTTCTCGGTCGGCGCGAGTGCCCACCCGGGCGGCGGCCTGACCCGGGTCGGCATGTCCGCCGCACTGGTGGCGGAGCTGATCGGGCGCGCCTAGGACGGCCGGCGGGCCGGAGGGGGCTCAGCGGGCCTTGGCTCGGCGGCCCTTCGGGCGGCGGCCGCTGATCGTCCAGCCGTGGTGGTACGCCTTGCGTACGTAGCGCGTGGTCAGGAACTGGCCGACGGCGAAGCAGAACACGCCGATGCCGATCAGCACCGGGTTCTTGATCCCCACGCCCGCGGCCACCCCGACGAAGCCGACGAAGGCGAGCACGCGGTAGCGAAACGGCGCGCCGTGTTGCCACAACACCTCGGTCAGCAACCACAGCCCGATCGGCACGAACAGGACGTAGAGCACCACCAGGCCGATCTGCACGGTCGCGATCCCTTCGTTACCGGCGCGTTGCCTCACCCTAGAGGGTGAACCGGCCGGCGGGGGCGAACCGGATCAGCCGGCTTGGCCCGATCCCTGGCCCGGGGTCACGCCCGAGGCCGCGCCCGAGCCCGTGCCCGATCCTTCGTGCAGTCCGAGGTTCTGGTAGATCTCGGTGGTCGCCGTGGACCGGTTCAAGGTGATGAAGTGCAACCCCGGCGCACCCTCGGCGAGCAGCCGCTCGGACATCCGGGTCGCGAACTCCACCCCGACCGCCCGCACCGCCGCCCGGTCGTCGGCGACCGCCGCGACCGCCTCCGCCAGGTCGGTCGGCACCGAGCAGCCGCTCAGCTCGTCCGCCCGCACCAGCGTGGTCGGGCTGGTGACCGGCATCACCTCGGGAATGATCGGGATGTCGCAGCCGGCCGCCGCGACCCGGTCGCGCAGTCGCAGGTAGTCCTCGACCCGGAAGAACATCTGGGTGATCGCGTAGTCGGCACCCGCGCGGCACTTGGCCACGAAGTGCCGGACGTCCTCGTCCCAGCTCGTCGAGCGCGGGTGCATCTCCGGGAACGCGGCGACGCCCACGCAGAAGTCGCCGGACGCGCGCAGCAGTTCGACCAGTTCGATCGCGTAGGTGAAGCCGTCCGGGTGGGCCACCCACTCGCCCTTGACGTCGCCCGGCGGGTCGCCGCGCAGCGCGAGCACGTTGCGCACACCCGCGTCGGCGTACTGGCCGATGATGTTGCGCAGCTCGGCGCGCGAATGGCCGACCGCGGTCAGGTGCCCCACCGGGGTGAGCGTGGTCTCGGTGGCGATCCGCTCGGTGGTGTCCACGGTCAGGCCCCGGCTGGACCCGCCCGCGCCGTAGGTGACCGAGACGAAGGTCGGCGCCAGTGCCTCGACCCGACGGATGGCGTCCCACAGGGTGCGGGTGCCCTGCTCCGTCCTGGGTGGCATGAACTCGAACGAGAAGGACCGGGTGCCGTTCGCGAGCAGATCGCGAATGGCCGGGGTTCGACTGATGCGAGTGGATGCGGCACCGAGAGACATGCACGCAGGTTATCGGGCGGTCGGGCCCGCGAGAACGGCTTCCCACAGGGCGAGACGACCGGACTGCTCCGGATGGCCGGGCCCACCGGGAGTTAGGCTTCCCCCTATTCCCTCATCGTTTCATCGCCCTCGACGGAAGACTCCATGGCTGCCGATTCCTTCCCCGTACACCCCCTGGACCGGGACGGGCTGCGGCAGCGCGTCAATGCCGCGCTCGGCGAGTTCATGGACCGTCAGGCCGAGGTGCTCGCCGCGGTGGGCCGAGGCATGGTCCCGGTCACCGAGGCGCTGACCGACTTCGTGCTCGACGGCGGCAAGCGGCTGCGGCCCGGCTTCTGTTATTGGGGGTGGCGCGGCATCGCGGGTCCGGCGGCCCCGGATGAGGCGATCGTGCGCGCGGCCACCGCGTTGGAGTTGCTCCAGGCCAGCGCGCTGATCCACGACGACCTGATGGACAGCAGCGACACCCGCCGGGGCAAGCCCGCCGTGCACCGGCGGTTCGAGGGCCTGCACGGCGCGAGCGGCTGGGTCGGCTCGGGCGAGTCGTTCGGCTCCGCCGCGGCGATCCTGCTCGGCGACCTGTGTCTGTCCTGGTGTGACGAGATGTTCGGCGCGAGCGGGGTGGACGACCGGGCGCTGCGGGCGGCCAAGCCGTTGTTCGACGTGATGCGCACCGAGGTGATGGCGGGGCAGTACCTCGACGTGCTGGAGCAGGCGATGGGCGGTGGCTCGGTCGAGCGCTCACGGCGCGTGATGCGGTTCAAGTCCGCCAAGTACACGATCGAGCGGCCCCTGCACGTGGGTGCCGCGCTGGCCGGTGCCGACGAGGCCGCCCTGGCCGCCTACTCCGCGTACGGGCTGCCGCTCGGTGAGGCGTTCCAACTGCGGGACGACGTGCTCGGCGTCTTCGGCGATCCCGACCGGACCGGCAAGCCCGCCGGGGACGACCTGCGGGAGGGCAAGCGCACCGTGCTGCTCGCGCTCGCCGGCGAGCGCGCCTCCCGCGCCCAGGCCGAGGTGCTGGACACGCTGATCGGGGATCCGGGACTGAGCGACATCGGCGTCAAGGAACTGCGCGTGGTGATCGAGGACACCGGTGCCCTCGCCGACGTGGAGACGATGATCACCGAGCTGACCGAGCGGGCCCTCGCCGCGCTGGCCGTCGCGCCGATCGCCGAGGACGCGCGCGAAGTCCTGCGCGAGTTGGCCGACGCCGCCACCGTGCGCAGCGTCTAGGCCGGTTCCTTCGGGCGGGCGGGCGACGGCGAACGGGGTGCCGGGCGGCGCGGACCGGGGCCGCGCGGACTCGGCCGCCGCACCCCGGTCGGGGTGTGGGTCGTGCGTCGGGTCGGCGTGCAGCGCCTGCGGCGGGTTGCGGCCGACCAGGTAGATCCCGCCGATCATCGCGGCCAACACCAGCAGCGGGAACAGCAGCGCGCCCCCGCCGTCCGATGCCGGGCCCGCGCGCCCGGGGCGGGCCGGGGGTGGGGCCGCGACGAGCCGGGGGCCGGGGATCAGCGGCTCCGGCGTGGGGTGCGGCGGCGGGTCGTGGTCGTGGGCATCCTCCGCGGACCCCGGACGGAGACGAACGTCGGGTGTGTCCATCTCGGCAGTCTGGCCGCTCGGTCCGCCCGGTTCGGCCGGAATGCGTCATCCGCGGGGTCGACCACCCGATCGGCCCCCACGTCCCGCCCCGGCGGAAATACCCCTGTCGCGACCCGCGTCGTCAGGGCAGCACGGCCACGAAGCTCGCGTAGTGGTCGTCGCTGTAGAAACGTTCGGCGTTCTTCCCGGTGACGATCCGGCGCGCGCCGCGATCGGCCGAGCCGGGCGTGCGGACCGTGTATTCGCGGTAGTGGCCGTCGGGTCGCGCCGGGAGCAGCTTCTCCCGGTTGCCGAAGACGATGCCGTCGCGCGGGTACGGGAACGGGCCGCCGGCCGCGATCAGCCGCAGCGTGTCGCGGGCCTCGGCCGGCAGTCGTGCGGCGGCGACGGTGCGCATCCCGGCGGGCACCCACGCGGGGCGCGCGGGCGTGGCTTCGGTGCGCTCGGGTGTGGCCGCGCGGGCGGTCGGGGCGGTCGGGGCCGGACCGGGCCCGGCGCCGCCGCCCGAGTCGCCGTCGCGGGTGAGCGTGAGGGCCAGGGCGAGCGCCGCGACGAGCGCGAGCAGCGCGAGTACGACGAGGTTGCGCCGCCGACCACCGGACATATCCGGCATCCTGCCGGCTCGGCCTCCGCGCGGCGGCGATCTCGGCGGCGTGGGCGCCCGATGGCACCCGAACCGCCCAGGCGACCGGGCCGGCGCCCCGGCCCCGCCCTCGGCCCCGCCCTCGGCCCCGCCCTCGGACCCGGGCGCGGCCCGGGTGCCGGGTCAGCGTGCGGAGAGTCGCCGGACGAATTCCGCCGTCGCCTCGGCCGGATCCGCGGCCTCGGTGATCGCGCGCACGACCACCACCCGCTCCGCGCCCGCGGCCAGCACCTCGTCGAGGTTGCCCAGGTCGATGCCGCCGATCGCGAACCACGGTCGGGTCGGCCGCAGCGCCGCGGTGTACCGGACCAGGCCCAGGCCCGGCGCGGATCGGCCCGGCTTGGTCGGGGTCGGCCAGACCGGCCCGGTGCAGAAGTAGTCCACCCCGGGCTCGACGATCGCCGCGTCCACCTCGGCCTCGGCGTGCGTGGATCGGCCGATCAGCACGTCGCCGCCGACGATCGCTCGCGCCGCCGGGACCGGCAGGTCGTCCTGGCCCAGGTGCAGCACGTCGGGGCCGATCGTGTGCGCGACATCCGCGCGGTCGTTGACCGCGAGCAGCTTGCCGTGCCGGCGACAGGCGTCCGCGAACACCTTCAGGTATTCGAGTTCGGGGCGGGCCTCCAGGCCCTTCTGCCGCAACTGCACGATGTCCACGCCCGCGCCGAGCACCGCGTCCAGGAACGCGGGCAGGTCGCCCTGGCGCTCCCGGGCGTCGGTGCACAGGTACAGACGGGCGGCGGCCAACCGTTCCTGACGGCTCGTCATCCGCGCGGCCTCAGATCGCCAGCGCCTGGGCGCGGCGACGCACCTCGGTCATCCGGTTCTCCTGCAACGCCTGCACCGGCGTACCGGGAAGCGTGTCGTCCGGGGTGAACAGCCACTCCAGCGCCTCCTCGTCGGTGAAGCCCGAGTCCGCGAGCAGGGTCAGCGTGCCGACCAGGCCCTTGACGATGGTGGCGCCCTGGAAGAAGTCTGCGGGCACCTGGAGGGCCCGGTGTTCGCCGCGGCGCACGGCCAGGAACTTGCGCTCCTTGAGCTGCTGGCGGACCTTGAGGATGTCCACGCCGAGGATCTCGGCGATGTCGGGGAGTGTCACCCAGGCGGGGACGAGGGCTTCTGTTTTGGCGTCGATCTCGCTCACCCGGCCAAGTTTAGGTTCAGCGCCCGGTCCCGACCGCCGGCGCCCGGCGGTGGGACCGGCGCCGGGCCGTCAGAGCGCGACCGACTTGAGCGGGTTCTCCGGGTCGGCGAACCGCTCCCGGTCCACCGGGGTGCCCAGTTGCACGAGCTTGCGGCCCTGGGCCAGGTCGCGCGGTCGGGCGACGGCGAGCAGCGCCACCAGCCGGTCGCCGGCGAACCAGCCCGCGGTCCACTTGCCGTCCTCGTCCGCGCCCCGGAAGACCAGTTCGTCGCTCGCGCCGTGCCGGCCGACGTACTGGACCATCCGGCCGAACTGGTCGGACCAGAAGTAGGGGACCGGGTCGTACGCCTGGTCGCCGCCGAGCAGGTTGGCCACCAGCACGCGCGGCGCCTGGAGCGCGTTGTCCCAGTGTTCGACGTTCATCCGGGTGCCGTAGCGGGCGGACGGGAAGTCCACGCAGTCGCCGACCGCGTATACCCCGGGCATCGAGGTGGCCAGGTGGTCGTCCACCTCGACGAAGCCGCGCTCGTTGCGGGTCACGCCGGAGTCGGCCAGCCACTCGGTGGCCGGGCGCACCCCGATGCCGACCACGATCGCGTCGGCGCGCAGCCGGCGGCCGTCGGTCAGGTGCACCGCGCCCGCCTCCAGCCGATCCACCCGCGCGCCCACCAGCAGTTCCACGCCGGCCTCGGCGTACCACGGCACGAACCGGGCGCCGACGGCCTCCGGGAAGGGTCCGGCGAGCGGGGTGGGCAGGGCCTCGACCACGGTGGTCGGGCAACCGGCGGCGGCCGCGGCGGTGGCCACCTCGGCGCCGATCCAGCCCGCGCCGACGATCACCACGTGGGCGCCGGGCACCAGTGCGGCGCGCAGCGCGCGGGCGTCGTCGATGGTGCGCAGCACGTGCACGCCGGGGACCTCGGCGGCGCCGGGCAGGTCGATCACACGCGAGCCGGTCGCGATCACCAGTCGGTCGAAGGCGATCTCGCCCGCGTCGGTGTCCACCACGCCCGGGCGCAGTCCGGTCGCGGTGCGGCCGAACAACACCTCGGTCTCCAGCGCGGCCCAGTCCGCCTCGAAGGACGTGTCGTCGGTCTTGCCGCCGAGCACCTCCTTCGACAGCGGCGGCCGGTCGTACGGCGCGTGCGCCTCGGCCCCGAGCAGGGTGACGCGACCGGTGTACCCCTGGTCCCGCAGCGCCACCACGGTTTGCAGGCCGGCCATGCCGGCGCCCACGACGAGCACGTTGTCCATGAAGGGCACCCTATGACGCGGCCCGAGACCGCCGACGCGCAGGGTCTTGACTCAGTCAAGGACATCGTCGGCGTACTCGGGCGCTCCCGGGCACCGGAAACCGGTGTCGTAGTGTGGAGAGGTCACGGGAGCCCGGTGAGACCGGGCTGAGAGGGGGGCTGCGAGCCCCCGACCGTCCGAACCTGATCCGGGTCATACCGGCGAAGGGAGTTCTTCTCACCATGGCCGGACCCACCATGTCCGAGCACCCCACCGATGTCGTCGTGGTCGGCGCGGGCGTCGTCGGACTGTCCGTCGCCTGGCGCGCCCGCACCCGCCACGGACTCTCGGTCACCGTCGTCGACCCGACCCCGGGCCGAGGTGCCTCGCACGCCGCCGCCGGCATGCTCACCCCCGTCTCCGAACTCCAGTACGGCGAGGAGAGCCTGCTCCGGCTGAGCATCGAATCGGCCCGGCGCTACCCCGAGTTCGCGGCCGAACTGGCCGAGGCCGCGGACCTGCCCTCGGGCTACCGCGCGTGCGGCACGATCGCGGTCGCGCTGGACGCGGACGACCGGGCCGTCCTCAAGGACCTGCACGCCTACCAGCAACGACTGGGCCTGCAATCGTCCTGGCTGACCAGCCGCGAGTGCCGGCGGCTCGAACCGATGTTGTCCCCGGCGATCACCGGTGGCCTGCACGTCGAGGACGACCACCAGATCGACAACCGTCGGCTGGTCGCGGCGCTGCTCGCGGCCTGCGCCCGGGCCGGCGTCGCCTTCGTGCGCGAGGGCGTCGAGCGGGTCCTGGTCGCCGACGAGCGCGCGTACGGCGTGCGTACGGTCGGCGGACGCGACCTGCTCGCGGACCAGGTGTTGCTCGCGGCCGGTTGCCGTTCGGCGCTGATCCCGGGCCTGCCGCCCGAGGTGGTCCCGCCGGTGCGGCCGGTCAAGGGCGAGATCCTGCGGCTGAAGGTACCGCCGGCGCTGCTGCCGCTGCTGTCCCGCAACGTTCGCGGCGTGGTCAAGGGCGGCAGCATGTACCTGGTCCCGCGCGCGGACGGCGAACTGGTGATCGGCGCGACCGAGCACGAACTCGGCCACGACACCGAGGTGACCGCGGGCGGCGTGTACGAACTCCTGCGCGACGCACACGAACTCGTCCCCGGCATCACCGAGCTGCCGCTGGTCGAGACGCTCGCGGGGCTGCGCCCCGGCAGCCCGGACAACGCGCCGATCCTGGGCCGCTCCGCGCTGCCCGGCCTGGTGGTGGCCACCGGGCACTACCGGCACGGCATCCTGCTCACCCCGATCACCGCCGACACCGTGGCGGAGATCCTCGCGCACGGCACCACCCCCGAACTCGTCGCGCCGTTCGGGCCCGACCGCTTCGCGACCGCCGCCCGGAAGGTGATGGCATGAACGACACCGAGGTCCCCGTCGGCGGCACCGACGGCATCGAGGTCCGCGTCAACGGCGACCGGCGCCACGTCGCCACCGGCACCACCGTCGCCGAACTCGTGGCCACGCTGACCACCGCCGCCAAGGGCGTCGCGGTCGCGGTGGACGAGTCGGTGGTGCCGCGCGGGGCGTGGGCCGAGACCGTGCTCGACGCGGGCAGCCGCGTCGAGGTGCTGACCGCCGTCCAGGGAGGGTGACGGCATGGCCGACGACAAGGAAGACAAGCTGACGATCGCCGGGGAGTCCTTCACCTCGCGACTGATCACCGGGACCGGTGGCGCGCCGAGCCTGGAGATCCTGGAGCAGGCGCTGATCGCCTCGGGCACCGAGATCACCACCGTGGCGATGCGCCGGGTGGACCCGGGAACCGCGGGCTCGGTGCTGGACGTGCTGCGCCGGCTGGGCATCCGGGTGTTGCCGAACACCGCCGGGTGTTTCACCTCGGGCGAGGCGGTGCTGACCGCACGGTTGGCCCGCGAGGCGCTGGAGACCGACTGGGTCAAGCTCGAAGTGGTGGCCGACGAACGCACGTTGTTGCCCGACGGGGTGGAACTCGTGGACGCCGCCGAACGGCTGGTCGACGACGGCTTCCGGGTGCTGGCCTACACCAACGACGACCCGGTGCTCGCCCGCCGGCTCGAACAGGTGGGCTGCGCGGCGGTGATGCCGCTCGGCTCGCCGATCGGCTCGGGCCTGGGCATCCGCAACCCGCACAACATCCGGCTGATCACCGAGCAGGCCGGTGTCCCCGTGGTGCTGGACGCGGGGCTCGGCACCGCCTCGGACGCGGCGCTCGCGATGGAGTTGGGCTGCGACGCGGTGATGCTGGCGACGGCGGTCACCCGGGCGCAGTCGCCGCGGTTGATGGCCGAGGCGATGCGGTACGCGGTGGACGGCGGTCGGCTGGCGTACCGCGCCGGGCGGATTCCGATGCGTCATCATGCGCACGCGTCGTCACCGATGGCCGGCATGCTGGAGGCGAGCCCCGAACACCCCGCCTTCTGAGCCGCACACCGGCCGTCGGCGGGGAACCGAGGGGAAGACCGTCGGCGTCCACAGGACAGTGGACCCTACACTCCTGAACATGGACACGACCTTGAACGATCCGCTCGTCGGGCGGCTGCTCGACGGTCGATACCGGGTCGATGCCCGAGTTGCCGCGGGTGGCATGGCCACGGTGTACCGGGCCCTCGACACCCGACTCGACCGCACCGTCGCCCTCAAGGTGATGCACGCCGGGCTCGCCCAGGACCCCGAGTTCACCCGCCGCTTCATCCTGGAGGCGAAGGCCGCCGCGCGGCTGTCGCATCCCAACGTGGTCAACGTCTTCGACCAGGGCACCGACGGCGCCGTCGCGTACCTGGCGATGGAATACGTCGAGGGCCGCACGCTGCGCGAGTTGCTCCAGGATCTGGGCAACATGACCCCGCGCGAGGCGTTCGGGGTGCTGGAGCCGATGCTGGCCGCGCTCTCCGCCGCGCACCGGGCGGGCTTCGTGCACCGTGACGTCAAGCCGGAGAACGTACTGATCTCCGACGACGGCGGGATCAAGCTCGGCGACTTCGGGCTGGCCCGCGCGACCACCACGACCGCGACCGCCGCGACCGGCAAGGTCCTGGTCGGTACGGTCGCCTACCTCGCCCCCGAACAGGTCGAGCGCGGCGAGTCCACCCCGCGCTCGGACGTCTACGCGGCGGGTGTGGTGCTCTACGAGATGCTCACCGGCCGGCAGCCCCATCACGGCTCGACCGCGGTCGAGGTGATCTACAAGCACGTGCACGCCGACGTGCCGCCGCCCTCGCTCGCGGTGCCGGGTCTGTCGCACGCGTTGGACACGCTGGTGCGCGCGGCCACCGTGCGCGACCCCGAGCACCGGCCGAACGACGCCGAGACGCTGCTCACCCTGGTCCGCCGGACCCGGCACGCGATGCCGGACGCGGACCTGGACTTCGGCGCGGCGCTGCGCCTGCCGCCGCCGCCCGAGCCGATCCACGACAACGCCACCAGCGTGTTCCGCGCGGGCGAGGTGCTGCTGCCGCCGCACCTGGCACCGCTGGGCCTGAGCGTGGACTCGACCCAGGACGAACAGTCGCGCTACGGGGCCTACGACGACTCCTATCCGGCGGAGCACCACGAATACGCGCCGACCGCCGAGGGCGCCCCGCCGCCGCCGGACGCGCCGGGCGGCGGATATCCGCAGCAGCCCGCGCTGCCCGGTCGGCGCCGCCGGCGGGCCCCCTCGCGCGGGATGATCGTGCTCGCCATCGTGCTGCTGGTCGCCGCCGCGATCGGCGGCGGCGCGTGGTGGTACGGCTCGGGCCGGTACTCCGACGTTCCGGGCGTGCTGAACATGACCCAGGCCGACGCGGAGAAGCGACTCAAGGGGGCCGACCTCAAGGTCTCCTACGACGGCGACGGGGAGTTCAGCGAGACGATCGCCAAGGGCTCGGTGATGTCCACCGACCCGGCGCCCGGCAAGAAGGTGCTCAGCGGCTCGACGGTGAAGGTCAAGCTGTCCAAGGGTCCCGAACGGCACGTGGTGCCCACCCTGGTGAACCTCAAGGTGGAGGAGGCCCGGAAGGCGCTCGCCGACGCGGCCCTGAAGCCGGGCACCGAGACCCCGGTGGCGAGCCCCAAGCCGCCCGGCACCGTGGTGGGCAGCCAACCCGCCGTCGGCGAGCAACTCCAGCGGGACAGCGTGGTCGCGCTGATGGTCAGCCGGGGCCCGGACACCGTGGTGCCGGACCTGACCGGGCTGAGCCTGGACGAGGCCAAGGCCAGGTTCCTGCCCACGACCGGGGTGACCGTCGAGGCGGATCCGACCCAGCAGTTCTCGGACACGGTGCCGGTGGGCCGGATCATGTCCTCCACTCCGGGCACCAACGCGAGCGTGCCGTTCGGTACCAAGATCACCGTGGTGCTGTCCAAGGGTCCGGACCTGGTCCAGGTCCCGACGGTGACCGGGATGAACCCGGACGACGCGGGTCGCGCGCTGCAGGCCGTCGGGCTGCGGGTCAACAACCGGATGATCCCGCTGATCCCGGCGAACGTCGGCAAGCAGGACCCGGCGGCGGGCTCGATGGTCAAGCGCAACAGCGAGGTGTTCATCTCGAACTTCTAGTGCGCCCCGCCGAGCCGCCGACGCGGCACGGCACGTGCGAAGGCCCCACTCCGATTCACTCGGGTGGGGCCTTCGTAGGTACGGGGCGCGGTCTCCGGGCGACTCAGGTCAGCGCCGGACCCTCACCGCTCTCCTCCTGGTAGGAGTAGCGCTGCTCCTGCCACGGGTCACCGATGTTGTGGTAGCCCCGCTCCTCCCAGAAACCGCGCTTGTCGGCCACCATGTACTCGATCCCGCGCACCCATTTGGGGCCCTTCCAGGCGTACAGGTGCGGCACGATCAACCGGACCGGGAAGCCGTGCTCGGCGGTCAGCGGCTCGCCGTTGTGGTGGGTGGCCAGGATGGTCTGATCGTTCGCGAAGTCGAACATCCGCAGGTTCGAGCTGAAGCCGTACTCCGCCCACACCATCGCGTGGGTGACCTCCGGGGCGGGCGGGGCGATCTCCAGCAGCTTGGCGATGGTCAGCCCGCTCCACTCGTTGCCGAGCATGCTGAACTTGGTCACGCAATGAAAGTCGGCGATCACGGTGTCGTGCGGCAGCGCCGAGAACTCGTCGTAGTTCCAGCAGTGCTTGTCCCCCGAGGCGGTCGCACCGAAGACGCGAAAGTCCCATATCTCGGGCTTGAACCGCGGAACCGGTCCGTAGTGCAGAACGGGCCATCCGCGCTGGATGCGTTGGCCCGGCGGAAGTCGCGGATCGCGGTCCGGAGCCTCGGTCCCACCTTGTGCCGCTTCCGTATGCCCCATACCTCACATGGTCCCAGACGCCCCGACCGGCCAACGACCGCCCCTACCACACCCTTGGTCACCGACGGTCACCATTCGTGATCCCGAGGTCGGCACTTCGCCCCCGGCACCCTCCGACCGGGAACGCATCGCGTCCTGACCCAGGCGTGCGCCCGACCGGGCACCGCGCCGGATCGCTTCCACCTGGTGGCGAGCGATCCCGCGGGCACTCCCGAGGAGTACCTGGACGCCGACGGGGTCGGCGTCCGGGCGCCGGCGCACAACCTCTGGGGTGCGCCTGCGGACTCCGCCGCCGCGAGCGACGACTTCCCGATCCGGTTCGCCGGACAACATCACGACGCGGAGACCGGTCACCACTACAACTTCCAGCGCTACTACGACCCGGAGAGCGCGCGATATCTGTCCGCGGATCCGCTGGGCCTGGCCCCGGGACCGAATCCGTACGCCTACGTGGCCAACCCGATGTCCGGGATCGACCCCCTCGGCCTGGTGGAATGCCCGGCCGTCGGCTTCACCGAGGACACCGTGGGTACGGCGTTCGACGGCATGCGCGGCGGCGGCGGTCACGCCATTCGGCATCTGTTCGGCGAGAGGGACGGCCCCAGCGTGTTGCCGAACAAGGGCAGCCCGGACGCGAAGATGAAGGCGTTCCAGGAGGCCGCCACGCCGATCCTGACCCATCCGACGAAGACGTTCGACTGGCGGATGGGCGATGCCATGACGAAGGCGTTCGCCGGCAAGGTGAACGGGCGCGACGTCGTAATATTCGTCGCCAAGGACGGGCCGTACGCGGGGAAGGTCATCTCCGCCGTCGCTCCGGATGCCGCCAAGGCCGCACTGTGGGGGCTGTCGTGAACGAATTGGAACAGGCGCTGCGCTGGGACGGCGTGGACGCGATGGTCAGCCTCTTCGCGGTCCACCCGCGAACGGCGCCCGCGGTCGCCGGCCCGCTCGTGCCGGACCCGGCTCCGGTCGCCGTCGGCGTGCATGTGCTGCACGACGCGGACGCGGTGTTGCCCGGCCTGGTCGTCGTCGAGTGCGATCTCACCTACGAGCGGCTGCCCGCGGACCTGGCCGCGCTGCTCACCGGGATCCTGGAGCAGGCGTGCGCCGACGGCGCGGTGCTCGCCTGGCTGGGGTTCGAGGGGTCGTTCCACTTCGAGCACCTGCTCACCGCCGACATCGCGGATCAGATCTACGGCGTCTGCTCGAACGACCTGGGCCCCCGCCTGGCGCCGACCCGGGCGGTTCGGCGGGACGAGCACTGGCGAACCACGATCTCGACCTACCGGGAAATCCTCCGGGGAAGTGGGCGAGCGCGCTGAGCACGGCGGCCCCGCCGAGTGGGACATGTTCGACATCGGAAGGCAAGGCTGCCCTTCGTGGCGGAAGTGCTACCAAAAGTGACAGGATTCGAAGGAAACTCCTGCCTCTTGCGCGCTCGGGGTTCCCCCGTGTCCCACCCACACCGAAAGGTGCGTCGCGATGCACAGTGACCCGCAGATCATCGAGCTTCTGAACGAACAGCTCACCGCGGAGCTCACCGCGATCAATCAGTACTTCCTGCACGCGAAGATGCAGGAGCACCGGGGCTACATCAAGCTCGCGGCCTGGACGCGCCACGAGTCGATCGACGAGATGAAGCACGCCGAGAAGCTCACCGACCGCATCCTGATGCTGGAGGGGCTGCCGAACTACCAGCGGCTGAACGCGCTGCGGATCGGCCAGAACCTGGAGGAGATGTTCCGCGCCGACCTGGCGGTCGAGATGGAGGCCGTCGAGCGGCTGCGGCGCGGCATCCCGTTGATGCGCGAGAAGGGCGACGCGACCTCGGCCAACATCTTCGAGGACATCCTCGCCGACGAGGAAGAGCACGTCGACTACCTGGAGACGCAGCTCGGCCTGCTCTCCGAGGTGGGCGAGCAGCTCTACATCGCGGGCCTGCTCAAGCAGCCGAACGAGAGCTGACCGCGCGCCGGGACACCCTTCGCGGGACGCGTCGCGGACACCGCGACCCCCATCCGGACAACCGGCCGGATTGTGTCACCGATCACCCGGTATTCCCCCCGGCGAGCGCTGAGGTTACCCTTACCTAAGTAGCCTCGCCGCTGGGGGGAATCTCCGTGTACGTCTGCATGTGTTTCGGTGTCACCGACAAACAGGTGAACGACCGGATTGCCGATGGCGCGCGCAGCATGCGTGAGATAGCCCAGTCCTGCGGCGGTGCCGGCACCGACTGCGGGCGTTGCGTCAAGAGCATCACCGCGATGTTGCCCCGGGACGAGTCGCGTCGCCGCCGTCGCGAGTCGTGCGGCGAGGCCGAGACCTGCGCGACGACCGCGTGCTCCGGCGCCCCCGCCGTCGAGCCGGTCGCCCTGCCGATGCCCACGGTCGCCGTCGCGGCCGCGGCCGTGCCGGACAACGTGATCCCGCTGCGCCGACACACCGCCGCCTGAGCCCGCCGCCGGCCGGCTTTCAGCCCTTCGCCGCCTGCGCGATCGCGGTCGCGGCCCGCGCGCACCCGGCCGCGTCCACATCCATGTGGGTGACCAGCCGGATCAGCCGAGGCCCGAACGCCGACACCAGCACCCCCTCCGCCCGGCAGCGCTCCGCCACCGCGGCCGCGTCCGGCTGCCCCTCGCCCAGTTCGACCAGCACGATGTTGGTCTCCGGGTCGACCACCACGAAGCCCGCGTCGCGCAGCCGATCGGCCAGCTCCCGCGCGTGCTCGTGGTCCTCGGCCAGTCGCTCGACGTGGTGCCGCAGCGCGTACAACCCGCCCGCCGCCAGGATGCCCGCCTGCCGCATCCCGCCGCCCATCCGGTGCCGCATCCGCCGCGCCTCGGCCTCGTACTCGGCGGGCAGCAGTACCACCGAGCCGGCCGGGGCGCCCAGACCCTTGGACAGACACACGCTGAGCGTGTCGAACAGCGCCCCGTACGCCCGCAGCGGCGTGCCGGTCGCCACGTGCGCGTTCCAGATCCGCGCGCCGTCACAGTGCAGCGGCAGGTCGTGGCCGTGCACCAGGTCGCGGATCGCGGTCAGTTGCTCCAGCGGGTAGACCGAACCGCCGCCCCGGTTGTGCGTCTGCTCGACCGCGACCAGGTCGGTACCCACGGTGTACGGGTTCCCGACCCGGATCAGCCGGGCCAGGTCGGCGACCTCCAGCAGGCCGCGTGGGCTCAGCGTGGTCCGGGTCTGCACGCCGCCGTGCCAGGCCGCCGCCGCGTCCTCGTGCGCGACGATGTGCGCGTCGGCGTCCAGGACCAGTTCACCGCCCGCCGGCACGGACAGCCGCACGGCGAGCTGATTGGCCATCACCCCGGTCGGCGCGAACAGCGCGAAGGAGTGCCCGAACAGGTCGGCCACGTATTCCTCCAGCGCCCGGACGGTGGGGTCCTCGGCGTATACGTCGTCGCCGACCTCGGCGTTCGACATCGCCGCGCGCATCGCGGGGCCGGGCTTGGTGACGGTGTCGCTGCGCAGGTCGGTGAAGGTCATACCGGCAGCATTCCAGACGCGCCGAAGGGCGGACCCCGGGGAGGGTCCGCCCTTCGGCGATCACGTCGGCGCCGGATCAGCTCTTCCGGTACATCTCCGCGACCAGGAACGCGAGGTCGAGCGACTGGCTGCGGTTCAGCCGCGGGTCGCACGCCGTCTCGTAGCGCTGGTGCAGGTCGTCGACGAAGATCTCGTCGCCGCCGCCCACGCACTCGGTGACATCGTCGCCGGTGAGCTCGACGTGGATGCCGCCCGGGTGGGTGCCGAGCGCGCGGTGCACCTCGAAGAAGCCCTTGACCTCGTCCAAGACGTCGTCGAAGCGGCGGGTCTTGTGCCCGCTGGACGCCTCGAACGTGTTGCCGTGCATCGGGTCGGACACCCACACCGGCTGCGCGCCGGCCGCGGCCACCTTCTCCACCAGGGCCGGGAGGTTGTCCCGGACCTTGCCCGCGCCCATGCGCACGATGAAGGTCAGCCGGCCCGGCTCACGCTTGGGGTCCAGCTTGTCGATCAGCGCGAGCGCGTCCTCGGGCGAGGTGGTCGGGCCGAGCTTGACGCCGATCGGGTTGCGGATCCGGGACGCGAACTCCACGTGCGCGCCGTCCAGCTGCCGAGTGCGCTCGCCGATCCAGACCATGTGGCCGGACACGTCGTACAGGTCGCCGGTGCGCGAGTCCACCCGGGTCAGCGCGTCCTCGTAGTCCAGGATCAGCGCCTCGTGGCTGGCGTAGAACTCCACGGTGCGGAATTCCTCGGGGTCGGTCCCGCACGCGTGCATGAAGCGCATCGCGCCGTCGATCTCGGCCGCGAGCCGCTCGTAGCGCTCACCCGAGGGCGACAGCGCGACGAAGTCCTGATTCCAGGCATGCACCTGGCGCAGGTCCGCGTAGCCGCCCGTGGTGAACGCGCGCACCAGGTTCAGCGTCGCGGAGGACGAGTGGTACATGCGCTTGAGCCGCTCGGGGTCCGGGGTGCGCGCGGCCTCGGTGAAGGCCAGCTCGTTGACCGCGTCGCCCCGGTAGGACGGCAGGGTCACTCCGTCGCGGGTCTCCATGCCGCTGGAGCGCGGCTTGGAGTACTGCCCGGCCATCCGACCGACCTTGACCACCGGCACCGAGGCCGCGTAGGTCAGCACGACAGCCATCTGCAGCAGCGTCTTGAGCTTGTTCTTGATCGCGTCGGCGGTGTTGCCGACGAAGGTCTCCGCGCAGTCGCCGCCCTGGAGCAGGAACGCTTCGCCCTTCGCCACCGACGCGAGCCGACCACGAAGCTGGTCGCACTCGCCGGCAAAGACGAGCGGCGGATAGGAACGCAGGTCCGCGAGGGCGGAGCCCAGGGCCTCGTTGTCCGGCCACTCGGGCTGTTGGGCCGCCGGGAGGGTACGCCAGGATTCGATGTCGTTCAGGGTCACCGCTCAAGACTAAGCGGAGTGGCAACCCGATTGGACCCACCGCCCGGAGAGCGAGACGCCGACTCGGCCCGCCCGCTAGGCTGCGGCCGTGATTGCGATCGAATTCCATCGGAGTTTCTGGTGGCCCGTCCCTGCGGCGGCCCACTGACTTCGCGATCACCTTGACGATCCGACGGCCGCCCGGCAGGGCGGCCCTTTGTTTTTCCCGGACCGGGCGCTGCGCCCGGAAGCGGAGGACAACGGCGGATCGCCCGGTCGGGAGGGCGTCTCTTCCCACCGAGGAGCACCCATGCGCACCGCCGACGCCCTGTCCCCGCTGTTCTCCGCGGCCCCGCCGCCCTTCGCGCTGATCCGCCGCGAGCACTCGTCCGACGTCGAGCTGCTCACCGGCGAGATCGTCGACGTGGACGACCTCGCCGACCTCCCGCTGTCGCAGGCGGGCGGCCCCGGTCACGAATTGCTCGCCCTGGTGCCGTACGCGCAGATCCGCGAGCGCGGCTTCGAGTGCCACCGGGACGGCACGCCGCTGCGCTGCCTCCGGGTCACCGGACAACTGCGGCTGCCCCTTGACGAGGTACTGGCGGCGCTGCCGGACGGGCCGGTCGAGCTGCGCGGCGGCGGCTTCGACGTGGACGACGAGACCTACGCCACCATCGTCAAGCGGGTGATCCAGGACGAGATCGGCACCGGCGAGGGCGCCAACTTCGTCATCCGGCGCGACTACCGCGACCACATCCGGGGCTACACGCCGGCCACGGCGGGCACCCTGCTGCGCCGGCTGCTGACCCGGGAGAGCGGCGCCTACTGGACCTACCTGATCCACACCGGCGACCTCACCCTGATCGGCGCGAGCCCGGAGCGGCACGTCAGCTCGGTGGGCGGCGAGGTGGTGATGAATCCGATCAGCGGGACCTACCGGCATCCGGCCCAGGGGCCCTCGCGCGAGGGATTGCTGGCCTTCCTGCGCGATCCCAAGGAGATCGACGAGCTGTTCATGGTGGTCGACGAGGAGCTCAAGATGATGAGCGCGGTGTGCGACCTCGGCGGCGCGGTCGAGGGCCCGTTCCTCAAGCCGATGGGCCACCTCACGCACACCGAGTACCTGCTGCGCGGGATCACCTCGCACGACGTCGCCGAGGTGCTGCGCGGCACGATGTTCGCGCCGACGGTCACCGGCAGCCCGCTGGAGAACGCGTGCCGGGTGATCCGTCGACACGAGCCGACCGGGCGCGGCTACTACTCCGGCGTGCTCGCGCTGATCGGGCGCGACGACCTGGGCCGGCGCACGCTGGACGCGCCGATCCTGATCCGCACCGCGTACATCACCCCCGACGGCGCGCTGCGGGTGCCCGCGGGCGCCACCCTGGTCCGGCACTCCCGACCCGAGGACGAGGTCGCCGAGACGCACGCGAAGGCGGCCGGGGTGCTGGCCGCGCTCGGTGTGGTGCCCGCCGCCGAGCACACCACCGGCGCGACGCTCGCCACCGACCCCGAGGTGGGCGCGTTGTTGGCCGCGCGCAACACCGCGCTCGCGCCGTTCTGGCTGCGTCCGCGCGACGAGAGCGCGCTGCGCGCCCCCGAGCTGGCGGGCCGGCAGGTGCTCGTGGTGGACGGCGAGGACACCTTCACCGCGATGCTCGCCCACCTGCTGCGCACGCTCGGCCTGCGGGTGGAGGTCCGCTCGTACGACGACGTGACCTCGCGGCGGGTGCGCACCGCCGAGCTGGTCGTGCTCGGCCCCGGGCCGGGCGACCCGCGGGACGCGGCGCACCGCAAGATCCGGTTGATGGGCGCGCTGCTGCGGACCCGGCTGGACGCGAGCGGGCCGCTGCTCGCGGTCTGCCTGGGGCACCAGTTGTTGGCCCGCGAACTGGGCCTGGACCTGGTCCGCAAGGCGCGGCCGTATCAGGGCAAGCAGGTCGGCATCGACTTCTTCGGCCGGCCGGAACGGGTCGGCTTCTACAACGCGTTCGCGGCGGTGCGACCGGCCGCCGGCGTGCCCAACGTCGAGTTCGCGGCGGATCCGGAGAGCGGCCTGGTACACGCCCTGCGGTCGAGCCGGATGCGGCTCGCGGGCGTGCAGTTCCACCCGGAGTCGGTGCTCACCCACAACGGCCTGACCATCGTGCGGGAGTTGCTCGCCGGGCTGTGAGGCCGACTCCCGAAGCCGCCGCGCCCGGCCCGAAACGACCGGGTGCGGCGCTCGGGACCCGGCCGGCACCCGGCCCCGGCGTCGCACCGGCGTGCGACGATAATCGCGTTGCTCGCCACGGTGCGGCGGAGGATCCTCGACCCCGTTCGTTGACCGGTTTCCAGTGGAGGGGGTTCCCGTGGGCTCCGATTGTCCGCCGCACGACCCCGTCGACTGGAGCGGTCGCAGACGCTGCCGCAAATGCGGAGTGACCTTCGGTGGGCCGCGTCCGCTGCCACCGTCGCCACCGGAAGCCGATGGCTGACCCGCCGCTCCCGCCGCCGCACTTCCATACGGCGCCGCGCACCCCCTGGGACGCACTGCCCACGGACGCGCGCGCCGCGGTCGAACGGTGTGCGGGACGCGTGCTGGCCGTCGCCACGGTGTGGGCCGGATTCAACTGCGAGTTCGCCGCGACCGTGACCACCGAACGGTCCCGCTACTTCGTCAAGGGTGTCCCGCGCGATCACCCGGCAATCCCGCAGCAGCGGGTGGAGGCCCGGGTCGCCCCGCATGTGGGGGCCGTCTCGCCGCGGCTGCGCTGGGAGGTGCGGCTGGACGACTGGGTGCTCCTGGGCTTCGACCACATCGTCGGCCGACACGCCGATTTCGCGCCCGGCACCGCGGATCTGCCGCTGGTCGCGGACGCGCTGCGCCGACTGGGCCGGGTCCCCGTCCATGATCTGCCGCTGCCGCGGATCGAGGAGCGCTGGCGCTCGCTGTTGACCAGCCGTCAGTTGGAACTGCTGCGCGGCGAGAGCCTGTTGCACACCGATCTGCATCCGCACAACGTGCTGATCGGCGATCGCGGCCCCCGCGCCTACCTGGTCGACTGGGCCCAGCCCGCCCGGGGCCCGGCGTGGATCGAGGTCACGCTCGTGGCCAGCCGGCTGATGGACGAGGGACACACCGCCGAGCAGGCCGCCTCGTGGGCGGACCGATTCGCCTGCTGGCGCACGGTATCCGGCGAGGCCATGGAGACCTTCGTCTTCGCCGCCACCAACCAGTGCGCGCGCGGCATCGGCGCCACCCACGCGGCCCCCTGGAACGCCCGCCTGACCGCCCTCGCCCAGGCCCGCGCGGCCCGGGCCCACCGCCGCGCGTACTCCCCCGAGCCCATGCGATCGCCCGGCCGGCCGACCCCCGAGTGAACCGCAACAACCGAACCCGTCCTTTGGAGGCACCGATGTCCGACCTCGACGCAACACCCAGTCCGCGCAAGTGGGTCGCCGACCAGGCCCGGCTCTACGAGGAGTCCGGCGGCACCAAGGGCACCACCATGCAGGGCGCGCCGTGTCTGCTCCTGGACACGCTCGGCCGCAGGAGCGGCGTCCGACACCGCACCGTGCTGATCCACGGACGCGACGGCGAGGACCACCTGATCGTGGCCTCGCTCGGCGGCTCGGACCACCACCCGCTGTGGTACCTGAACCTGACCGCCGACCCGAGGGTATGGCTGCGGGTGGGCACCGAACGGTTCGCCGCGATCGCCGAGACGCTCTCCCCCGAGGAGAAGGCGCGGGTGTGGCCGCACCTGGTCGAGGTGTTCCCGCCCTACGAGGGCTACCAGCGCAAGACCGAGCGGGACATCCCGGTGATCCGACTGCGTCGTACCGACGATCGACACGATTCCTGAGCCGGAACCCACCGGCCGGCCCGCACCCTCCGTCCGGGGTGGGGGCCGGCGTGTACCGCCCGGTTATATGGGTGGGAGCCGGCGCGTACCGCCCGGTAGGCTCCGGCCGTTCGCCCCGACGGTCGAGCACGCTCCTTCCTACGACGGGTACCCCGCATGCGCCTGCGTCGCTGTCTCGCCTCGACGGCCTTCCTCGTGCTGCTCGCCTCGCCCGTCGCGCACGCGGCGCCGCTCCCCGATCCCGCCGCCGACCAGGCGTCGGCGCAGACGCAGCAGGCCGAGCTGATCGGGTTGCCGGATCGGATCCGGCCGGCCGCTCCCGTCGAGGTCACCGCGAAGCTGCGCAACACGGGTGCGGTCGCGTTGTCGCTGACCCCGGTGGTGACGATCACCGGGGATCGCCGGATCGCCCCCCACCAGGCCCGGGTGGAGGTGCTGGATCCGACCCTGGGCACCTGGGTGGTCAGCACGCTGGACACCTCCGCCGCCGCGCCGCTGCCGTTCCCCGGTGGGCACGGCGAGACCTCGGGGCGGCTGGCACCGGGCGCCTCGGTCGAGTTCCGGGTGCGTTTCTCGATCGCGGCGAACGTCCCGGCGCAGTTCGTCAGCGTCGGCGTCGGTCCCCGCCAGGGGACTCCGGCCGACGCCGGCGAACCACGCTTCACCAGCGGCTTCTTCGCCGAGACGATGTTGCTCGGGCCGGACGGCGGCCTGCCCACCCGCCCGCCGCCGCCCGGCGAGACCCGCGGCCCGTCGGTGCCCGACGCGGCGCCGGATCGTATGGGCGGCGTCGCGAAGGTGTTGCCGACCCAACGGCGCGGCTCCGGCGCGACGTTCGCGCTGACCGGCGTGCCCGGTTGGCTGCGGGCGGGCGGCGGTGCCGCCGAGTTCCGACTCACCCTCTCCAACGACACCGACCGGGTGCTGGCCGGGGTGCGGCCGGAGTTGATATTCACCACCGGCCAGTCGCCGATCACGCCCGGACAACTGGTGGTCGAGGCTTACGACTCCTACCGACCCGGCTGGAACCCGGTCGATCTCACGGTGCTCACCGACCCGGCGAACGGTCGCAGCGCGCACCTGTCCGGAGCCCTGTCGCCGACTTCTTGGGACGAGCAACGCCCGTTGCCGCCGGGCGAGTTGGCGACCATCGCGATCCGGGTGTCGATCCCGGCCGGCTCCCCGGTGGCCGGAGGCGACCTCGCGGTGCTGGCCGGCGGCGGCCCGCCCGGACAGGTACCGGCCCGGCTCGTCTCCCGCAGCGACTTCCAGGTCTTCCACGTGCCCAACCCCGGCGCGCCGGGCGGCACTGCCCGGCTGCGCCCCGAACTGCCGCCGACCGCCCCGGACTCGGCGGCCGGGCAGCGCGGGGAGGACGAGAACGACCCGTTCACCCTGGCCACCGTCGCGGTCTGGGTCGGGCTGGCCGGCCTCGGCGCGACGATCGTGCACTTCGCGCGCAAGAACCGCCGGCAGAGCGTCGGGGCCGGACTCGGACCCGACGCCTGACTCGGCGTCATCCGTGCTCGCGGATCAGCCGAACAACACCTTCGCCTCGTCGTACAGCGCCGCCGGCACGGTCTTGAGTTCGCGGGTCGCCGCCTCCAGCGGCACGGTCACCACGTCCGTGCCCTGCAGCGCGACCATCCGGCCCCAGTCGCCCGCGTTGACCGCGTCGATCGCGTGGAAGCCGAACCGGGTGGCCAGCCAGCGGTCGAACGCGGTGGGCGTGCCGCCGCGCTGCACGTGGCCGAGCACGGTGGTGCGCGCCTCGTGGCCGGTGCGCTTCTCGATCTCCGCGGCCAGCCAGTCGCCGATGCCGGACAGCTTGACGTGGCCGAACGCGTCCAGCGTCCGGTCCTTGGTGACCATCTGGCCGGCCAGCGGGATGGCTCCCTCGGCGACCACGATGATCGGCGCGTAGTTGGTCCGGAAGCGGCTTTCCACCCACCCGCAGACCTCTTCGACGTCGAAGTTCTGCTCCGGGATCAGGATCACGTTCGCGCCGCCGGCCATCCCGGAGTGGATCGCGATCCAGCCCGCGTGCCGGCCCATCACCTCGACGATCAACACCCGCCGGTGCGACTCGGCGGTGGTGTGCAGCCGGTCGATCGCCTCGGTGGCGATGTTGACCGCGGTGTCGAAGCCGAAGGTGTAGTCGGTCGCGTTGAGGTCGTTGTCGATGGTCTTGGGCACCCCGACGACCTTGACGTCGTGCTCGTGCAGGCGGGTCGCGACGCCGAGGGTGTCCTCGCCGCCGATCGCCACCAGCGCGTCCACCTCGAACTTGGCCAGGTTCTCCCGGATCCGCTCGATGCCGCGATCGACCTTGATCGGGTTGGTCCGGGACGAGCCCAGGATGGTTCCGCCGCGCGGCAGGATGCCGCGTACGGCCTTGACGTCCAGCGGCATGGTGTCGCCCTCGAGCGGGCCGCGCCAGCCGTCCCGAAAGCCGATGAAGTCGTACCCGTAGTCCTGGACGCCCTTGCGGACGACCGCCCGGATCACCGCGTTCAGGCCCGGGCAGTCGCCGCCGCCGGTCAGTACTCCGACACGCATCGAAATCTCCGATTTCTTCCGTCCGGCACGATTCGCGGCCCACGCTACCGGTGCGAGAAGCCACCTCGACTCTTCCCACCACCCGTTCGAGGTACCCGACTTGATCGCATCGATCGGCCCGCGTCCGGGCGCGCTCGCTCCGACGGCCTCAGTCGTCCAGGCCCTTCTCGATGGCGTAGCGCACGAGTTCGACCCGGTTGTGCAGTTGCAGCTTGTTCAAGGTGTTCTGTACGTGGTTCTGCACGGTGCGGTGGGACAGGAACAACCGCTGGGCGATCTGCTTGTAGGACAGGCCCTTGGCGACCATCCGCAGCACCTCGGTCTCGCGGTCGGTCAGCCGCGGCGCGGCCGGGCCCTTGTCCGCGTCCTTGCGCGGCGGGTCGGTGGCCATCCGACGGAACTCGCCGAGCACCAGCCCGGCCAGCCCGGGAGTGAACACCGGGTCCCCGACCGCGGTCCGGCCCACCGCGTCGACCAGTTCCTCGCGACTCGCGGACTTGACCAGGTATCCGGTCGCGCCCGCCTTGACCGCCTCCAGCACGTCCTCCTGCTCGCCGCTCGCGGACAACACCAGGATCCGTACCGAGCGGTCCTGCCGGACCAGTTCGCGAGCCACCTCGACGCCCGGCAGCTTGGGCAGGTGCAGGTCCAGGATCACCACGTTCGGCGAGGTGGCCCGGGCCCGGCGGATCGCCTCGGGGCCGTCGCCGGCGGTGGCGACCACGTCGTAGCCGGCCGCCGCGAGGTCGCGGGCCACCGCCTCGCGCCACATCGGATGATCGTCGACGACCAGGACCTTCAGCGGCGTCGAAGCCGGTTCGGCGGTCGGTGTGGGTGTACTCGTGTCGCTCATCCGCTCCCCTGCCTGGGCACCCGGAACTCCAACTCGGTGCCTTCTCCCGTCACCGACGACCACACCACGGTGCCGCCGAGATCGCGCACCCGGCCCTCGATCGACTGGGCCACGCCCAACCGGCCCTGGGCCCGGGCGGTCGCCAGTCGGTCCGGAGCCATCCCCGAGCCGTCGTCCCGGACGCTGATCACGATCTCGTCCGGTTCGTCCTCGACCAGGATCCACGCGTTGGCCTGCTCGCCGGCATGCCGACGCACGTTGTCCAGGGCCGCCGCCACGGCCGCGGTCACCTCGCGCGCGGCCGGCGTCGGCAGCAGGACCGGTGTACCCGGCGAGGACACCGTCACCCGCGCGCCGGCGAACGCGCCCAGCAACACCCGCAGATCCTGTCGGGCCGGGTCGCCGCCCTCCCCGGAGCCGGGCAGGTCGGCCGACTCGATCCGGGCGGGCGTCGCCGAGATGAGTTGCCGCAGTGCCACCTCCTGCTCGCCGGCCAGCCTGCCCAGGCCCGCCGCGTCACCGCCGATCTCGGCCCCGCGGCGTTGTACCAGGGCGAGCACCTGAAGCACGCTGTCGTGGATGTCCCGGGCCAGCCGCTCCCGCTCGCGGGTGGCCGCCTCCAGTTGCAGCGCGCGGGCCAACGCCTGTTCGCTGACCCGGGCGATCTGCACCACGTAGCCGACCGCGCCGCCGGCGAGCAGCAACAGCACGGTGTTGTGCTGGTTGTCGGCGGTGAGCGCGCCGCGCTCGGCCACGTTGGACGCGCCGATCGCGAGCGCGGCCAGCGCACCGGTGCGCCAACCACCCTTGATCGCACAGGCCAGCACCGGCGCCGAGGCCCACACGGTGGGCAGCGTCATGGTGCCCTGGGCGATCCGCTCCGGGTCGTCCAGCCAGCGGGTGGCCAGCACACAGCTCACCGCCACGCACACGTCGATGATCAGCAGCGGCGGCGCGCGGAACCGGGGGCTGCGGAAGCCGTACGCGGTCGCCGCCGTCCAGATGGTCAGCAGCGCCATGATGGCCCAGCCGCCGGCCGGATAGCGGTACTCGTCCGCCACCTGCGCGTAACGCACGACCGCGTAGCTCAGCGCGAGCACCCGAAAGACCGTGAGTGCCCGCCAGAGCGACTGTTCGACCCCCACGTGAACCCCCAGGATGTGCCGAGTGCGCCCGGTCAGGCGGCGGGTCGGCCGGAACCGCCCGACGCGTCGTTCGGGTCGGCCGCGGCGCCGGCCTCCGGATCGGTGGCGCCCGTCTTCTCGGCCGCCTTGGCCGCCTGCCTGCGGGCCTCGTCGATCCGCTTCTTGGCATCGGCCGCGTACGTGTCGACGTACTCCTGGCCGGACAGTTCCATCAGCGCGTACATGATCTCGTCGGTGATCGCGCGCAGGATGAAGCGGTCGTCCTCCATGCCCTCGTAGCGGGAGAAGTCCAGCGGCTCGCCGACCTTGATCCCCACCCGCATCACCTTGGGCACGATCTTGCCGGGCGGCTGGATCTTCTCGGTGTCGATCATCGCCACCGGGATCACCGGGGCGTGCGACTCCAGCGCGAGCCGGGCGATCCCGGTCTTGCCCCGGTACAGCCGGCCGTCCGGCGAACGGGTGCCCTCGGGATAGATGCCGAACAGGTGCTCCTCGCGCAGCACCTTGAGTCCGGCGTTCAGCGCGGCCTCACTGGCCCGGCCACCGGTGCGGTCCACCGGGAGTTGGCCCACGCCCTTGAAGAACGCGGCGGTGAGCCGGCCCTTGACCCCGCGTCCGGTGAAGTAGTCCGACTTCGCCAGGAAGGTGATCCGCCGCGGGACCACGACGGGCAGGAAGAAGGAGTCCGAGAACGAGAGATGGTTGCTCGCCAAAATGGCCGGGCCCCGGTCCGGGATGTGCTCCTCGCCCTCCACCCAGGGGCGGAAGAAGAGCCTCAACACGGGGCCGACGATCATCTTCATCAGCCGGTAGAACAACCCTGACCTCCTCCTCGGGACAGGACGAACCCTAGAGCATGCCTTCCCGCCCGGACCCCGGTACGGCCCGGTCCGACCGACCCCGGGCGCGGGCGGCGAAAGCGGGCGCACGGGGCCCGGAGCCGGATCGCGCCCCGGGACGAAGGCGGGCATCCCGGGACGGGTGCGACCGGCGTCGCGCCGCTGTACGCATCGCGCACCCCCGTGGGACGATTCCGGAGCGCCCGGGTGTTGGGAGTAGTAGGCGGAACCACTCGCCGTCCGACCCCGTTATGGAACCTGTATCGCCGTCGTCCACCGGCCGGCACACCTTCGGGCCGACCACCCGGTCGGCCCGTCTCGCCAAGCCCGTCACCCCGAAGGAGCCCGTTGGTGTCGATCCTGCCCGGTGCCGAGCCCCACCACCACGACGGCGGCCCCGTCGGCGTCCTGCTGTGCCACGGCTTCACCGGCACGCCGCAGTCGATGCGGCCGTGGGCCGAACACCTCGCCGAGGCCGGTCTGTCCGTGTCGCTGCCGCTGTTGCCCGGGCACGGCACCCGCTGGCAGGACATGAACCTGACCACGTGGCAGGACTGGTACGCGGCCGTGGACCGCGCGTTCGACCGGTTGCGCGAGCGCTGCGACACGGTGTTCGTGATGGGCCTGTCGATGGGCGGCGGTCTGGCCCTGCGGCTGGCCCAGCAACACGGCGACGAAGTGGCCGGCCTGGTGCTGGTCAATCCCTCGGTACAGGCCGACGACCCCAAGGTCAGGCTGTTGCCGGTGTTGCGCCACGTCATACCGTCGGTGCCCGGCATCGCGTCGGACATCCGCAAGGAGGGCTCGGTGGAGCTCGCCTATCCGCGCACGCCGGTGAAGGCGGCGTACTCGCTGTCCCGCTTCTGGCGTGTGGTCGGCGCCGATCTGCCACAGGTCACCCAGCCGGTGCTGCTCCTGCACAGCCCGCACGATCACGTGGTCTCGCCGGCCAACTCGGAGACGGTGCTGGCCCGGATCTCCTCCACGGACGTCACCGACGTCCTGCTCAACGACAGCTACCACGTGGCGACGCTCGATCACGACGCGGAACGGATCTTCGCATCCAGCCTGGAGTTCGTACACCGGCTCGCGCCGGACGCACGGACTCCGGAGACGGCCGAGAGGGACTGAACGAACGGTGCGCGGACGTGGCAACGGACTCGACGCGGAGTCCTTCAAGCCCCTGACCGACCTCGACCCCGAGGCGGCGGACGTGATGCTGGTCGCCCTGCGGGAAGCGGGGGTCGCGGCATACGTCTCGACGTTGGAGCCTCGGGACGCGGACGAGGAACCCGAACAGATCGAACGGCTGTGGGTGGACGCGACGGCGACGTCGCGGGCCCGGGCGATCCTGCGCTCGCTGACCGAGCCCTCCTCGCCCCGCTCCCGGGCCAAGGAGGCGACGGGCGGACCCGCCGACATCCCCCAGGTGGATCCGCCGCGCGCGGAGGGCGCCGACCGGGCGGAACCGGCGAAGCGGGCCGAGCCCGCCGAGGCCGCGACACCCGCCGAACGCCCGGGCGACGACGAGGTGTGGGCGCAGATCGTCGCGTCCTTCGACACCGACGTGGCCGACCCGGTCCCGCGCTGGCCGGTCGCCGAGGACCTGGGCGGCGAGCGTCCCGAGCGCGACGAGCCGCCCACCGACGGGTCGTTCAAGGTCGCGGTGCCCGCCGCGGGGCCGCGCGACTACTCGCTGGCGCCACCGGGATCGCCGGTGATCGACGAGTTGGACGAGGACCCGGAGGAACACTTCGTCCCGCCTCCGCCGCCCCCGCTGCCCAAGACCGACGCGGCCACCAAGGTCGCCTGGATCGCGCTGGTGGGCGGTCCGCTCTACCTGCTCGTGTCGGTGCTGCTCGGCCGCCCGGTCGGGCCGTGGACCTCGTTCGCCGCGTTCGCCGCGTTCACCGGCGGATTCGTAGCGCTGGTGGCACGGATGCGGCGAGATCGGGACGAGGACGACCCGGACGACGGCGCGGTGGTCTGACTCGGCGTCACCCGGGTCGGCGGCGGCGGGTTTCGACGAGACGTCATCCCGCATTCCGAGTCCGGGTCCGGGTACCTTCCTTGCGTGGACGCGGATAACGAGGGACGCCTGATCGGCGAGCGCTACCTGCTCGCCGACCGACTCGGGCGAGGCGGCATGGGTGCGGTCTGGCGGGCCCGGGATCAGGTCCTGGGCCGCGAGGTCGCGGTGAAGGAGATGCTGCCGCAGCCGGGGGCGGACGACGCCGAGCGGGCCCGGCTGCGCGAGCGCGCCGCCCGCGAGGCGCGCGCCGCCGCCCGGCTGAGCCACCCCTCGGTGGTCCGCGTCTACGACGTGGTCGAGGAGGACGATCGGCCTTGGATCGTCATGGAGTTGGTTCCCTCGCGCTCGCTGGCCGAGCTGATTCGCGCCGACGGCCCGATGGCCGCCGACCGGGTCGCCGAGATCGGCCTGACCATGATCGACGCACTGCGCACCGCACACGCGGCCGGCATCCTGCACCGGGACGTCAAGCCCGGCAACGTGCTGATCACGCTCGACGACCGGGCCGTGCTCAGCGACTTCGGCATCGCGGTGGTCGAGGGCGACTCGTCGGTGACCCAGTCGGGCGTGGTGCTCGGCGCGCCGGCGTACATTCCGCCGGAACGGGCCAAGGGCCTGAATCCGACGGCGGCTTCGGACCTGTGGTCGCTCGGCGCCACCCTCTACGCGGCGGTCGAGGGCAAGGCCCCCTTCGAGCGCTCGACGCCGCTGGCCACGCTGACCGCGATCGTCAGCGAGGAGCCGGCGCCGGCCAAGCACGCGGGCGCGCTCGACCCGGTGTTGCGCGCGCTGTTGGCCCGGGACCCGCAGGAGCGGCCGGACGCGGCGGAGGCCGAGGCCATGCTGCGGGAGGCCCTGCGCGAGATCCGGGAGGAGAACTCGGCCACCCGGGTGCTGCCGCTCCCGCCGGTGCCGCTGTTGCCCCGCCCCGCGCCGAAGGCGCCGGAGGTGGAACCCGAGCCGGCGTCGAGGGCGGAGTCGACGGCCGAATCGATACCCGCGGCGGTGCCCGCGATGCGCTCGATCGAGCCGGATCCGGACGAAATACCCCGGGGCGACGCGGAGATGGCGTCCCCGCTCGTCCCACCCCCCGCACCACCCGACACATCCGAGCGCCCGGCCCGCACCTGGCCCCGGCTGCCGCTGCCGGCCGCGATCGCGGCCCTGGTGGTCTTCGGCGTCGTGATCGGCCTGATCCTCTTCCTGATCGCCCCCGGGGACGACAAGAAGCCCACCGCGAAGGGCACCGGCGACACCAACTCGCCCGCCCCGCAGGGCAGTCCGTCGGCATCGACCTCGCCGAGCAGCGCCGCGTCCGCCCCGGCGGCGGGCTCACTCACCCAGCCGCCGCCGAACACCGAACCGCCGCAAACCGGGGCCGGCAGCCCACCCGCGCAGACCACACCGCCGACCGAGCCACCGCCGACCGGCTCGAACGGCCTGCCGGCGGGCTGGACTTCGTACACGGGTAACACCACCGGCTACCGGATCGGCCTGCCCCCTGGGTGGAGCAAGGTCAAGACCGACCAGTCGCAGGAGTTCTTCGCCAACGCGGAGCGCACGCTCAAGCTCAACGTGGACACCGTGCCCAGTTCGCCGACCGACCCGGTCCAGGACTGGAAGGATCTGGAGCCCGACGTACGCCGCAGTTTCCCCAACTACCAAAAGGTGTCCATCGAGAAGGCGACGTACCGCGACTACCCCGCCGCCGCCTGGCACTTCACCTATGGCAGTTCGGTCAGGCACCACGTGCTCAACCTGGGCTTCACGGTCCCGTCCGGCCGGGGCTATTCGCTCTACATGGACACCCCGGACGCGGTCTGGAACGACCCGGCCACCCAGGAGTTGTTGGCCGGCTTCATGGCCACCTTCCAGCCCTGACCCCGCGCGCCACCCTCAGCCGGCGGGCACCCGCAGGACGGCCAGCACCGGGCGGTGGTCGGAGGCCGCGGCGTACTCGGCGTCCGTGACATCGTCGGGCACGCCGCACCCGAGCACCTCGATGCCCCCGGAGGCGAACACGCCGTCCACCCGGCGACCGGGATCGCGGCGCGGCGAGGTGAACTCCGAGCCGTCGGGCGCGATCGCGTAGCCGTCCTGCAACTCCTCGGCCAGCCGGTCCCACCCGGGCCGACCGGCCGATTCGTTGAAGTCCCCGGCCAGCACCCGGTGTTCGACACCGAGCCCGGCCAACCGGCGCAACACCAGCTCGACGTGCGCCGAGCGCTCGGCGGCGTCCAGGCCCAACTGCGTGGCGGCCACCGCGAATTCCGCGCCGCCCACCTCGACCACGGCGCCGGCCATCCCGCGCTGCCCCAGCCCGGGCGTACGCGGCAACAACACGTCCTGCGCCCGGCGCACCCGCACCCGCAGACCCCCCAGCAACAGCGGGCCGGCCGCAGTGCCCCCGCCGGTTATCACCACCAGGCCGCACTCGCGTGCGAACCGGGCCACCGCGTGCCGCCACCGCAACGATCGCGGCGCCTCCTGGACACACAGCAGATCCGGCGCGCAGTGTCGAACGATGCGCACCACGGCCTCCCGGTCGTCGCGCAACGAGCGCACGTTGTACGACATGACCCGGATCCCACCGGTACCGACAGTCACAGCAGCCCCCTTGCCCGGTTTCCGGCCGCTCGCCCGGATCGACCGGCTCGTCCGTCCGCCCGACGCACGGGCGGTGTGTCGCACGCGAAGTCGCGGTACGGGTCAGTGCCGGGCCAGGTCCGCCGCGCCGACCAGTCCCGCGTCGCTGCCCAGCGAGGCCACCACGACCTCGGCGCCGAGCCGGTGGCCCCGGCGCAGCACACTGCGGTAGGTCTCCAGGGCGGGGACCAGCAGCAGGTCGCCCGCGTCCGAGACACCGCCGCCGATCACGAACGCGGCGGGGTCCAGCACCGCCGACAGGTCGGCCAGGCCCTGGCCGAGCCACGTGCCCAGTTCGCGGAAGGCGGCGAGCGCGACCGGGTCGCCCAGCAGCGCGGCCTGGGTGACGTGCGGGCCCTGGATGCCGGCGGGCGTGCCGTTGCCGAGCGCGAGCAGCTTCTCCGCGGCCTCGGGCATGCCGGCCGCGCGGTCGCGGGCGTAGCGGGTCAGCGCGCTGCCGCTGGCGTACTGCTCCCAGCAGCCGTAGTTGCCGCACGGACAGGCGATGCCGTTCGGAACCACCCGCATGTGTCCGGGCTCACCCGCTATCCCGCCGCCGCCCCGGTACAACTCGCCGCCGAACACGATCGCCCCGCCGATGCCGGTGCCGACGGTCACGCACATCACGTTGGTGTGACCCGCGGCGGCGCCGAAGCGGACCTCGCCCCACGCGGCCGCGTTGGCGTCGTTCTCCACCACGACCGGGAGGCCGATCAGCGCCTCCATCCGGTCCCGCAGCGGTTCGCCGACCCACGCGCCGACGTTGGCCGAGAACAGCACCGTCGACCGGTCCGCGCCGATGAAGCCGGCCGCACCGAGCCCGACCGCCTCCACGACGTGGTTCTGCCGCAGGGTGTCCACCGCCTCGGCGATCACCTGCGCGGTGCCATCGGCGTCCTTGGGGGTGGCGATCTTGAGCCGATCGAGGATCACCCCGTCGGCGTCGACCACGCCCGCGAGGATTTTGGTGCCACCGATGTCGACACCGATCGTGAGTCCCATGTCGTCCCAAGCTCGTTCGCGTGCATTGCCCGCAACGGATCGTACTGGTCCCTTCCCCGGGTCCACCCCACCCGTACGCCCGCAGGTCACCGCGGGGATGCCCGCTCACGGGCCGGCGGAGGGGCACCCGACCACGCCCGGGCGCGCACTCGCGCTATTCGTCGTCGAGCCGAATCCGCTCGGTCTCGGCCGGCTTCGCGGCCCACCGACGCTCGCGATCGCCGACGAAGGCCCGGTACGCGGACGCCAACTCGGCCCCGGCCGCGGCCAGGTGCGCGGCGACCTCGGGATGCCTGCGCACGACCTGCTCGCGCACCGCGTCGGCCTGCTCCACGAGGGTCTCGGCCAACCTGCGCGCCTCCTCCGCCAACCGCGCGGCGGGCGCCTCGTCCCCCTTGTCGCCCCCGGTCAACGAGTCGGCGAGCCTGCGCGCCTCCTCCCCCAGCCGCGCCCAGGGATCGGCCCGCTCGCCGCCGTCCCGCTCGGCACGCACTCGATCGTCGGCGTCCCCGGCGTCTGCGGCGTCCGCATCGGCCGGCGGCACCCGATCCGTGCTGTCCGCCCACGCACCCGCGTCGTCCTTTGCCCCGCCCTTGCCCGTCACCCGCTCATCAGGATCCATCCGACGCATTGTCCGCGCTCCCGCGGCGCAACGCGAACACGACGGCGCACCGCCGAAGGCGGAACCGCGCCCCTCGGCCGGCCCGCGAGGCAGGAAACCGAGCCCGGCCCCTACACGGCGGTCTGCGCCGGCCGCCGATCGGCACCGCCCGGCGCCGCCCGCTCCCCCGCCCCGGCCACGTCCCCGACGGCCCGACTCGCCCGCCACAACCGCTGGCCCGACACCACCGTCGCCGCCACCAGCAGCGCGTTGCGCAACCCGAGGACGAACACCGCGTGCGGCCGGGAGCCGAGCAACTCACCGAACCAGATCGGGAATTCGAGCAAAGTGAGCGGCATCGCACACAGCAGCAGCACGGCCACCGGACGCTGTGTGGTGTCCGGCCGCACCAGGCACACCGCCGCCAGCCCGATCAGCCACACCAGATACTGCGGGCTGATCACCCGACTGGTCACCACGAAGATCAGCACCGCGCACAGCGCCGCGTCGCACGCCGTCGCGCCGGTGAACCGACCCGCCCGCACCCGCCAGCACACCAGCCAACCGAAACCGAGCACGCCGGCGACCAGGCCGAGCCGGCCGACCGCCAGGACGTACGGGCCGTGGAACTCCAGCGAGCCGTAGCTCTCCCGCACCTCACCGCTCCAGCCGAACCGGGTCGCCAGGTGGAAGCCCATCGCGAACACCGACTCGACCTCGATGCCGCGTTCGCGCTGAAAGCCCACGAACGCGAACGCGCCGGGCAACACGGCGGCGCAGCCGAGCACCACGGCCGCGCCGCCGAGCAGGGTCCAGCCGTACACCCGGGCCGTTCGGGTCCGCCCGCGCAGGCCGACGAAGATCAGCACCGGCCAAACCTTGACCGCCGTCGCGACCCCCGCCAGCAGACCCGCGAGCCGGGTGCGATCGCCGCGCCGGCCACCGATCAGCAGCAGCGCGGCCACCGTCGGCGCGGTCACCGCGAGGTCGTAGCGAGCGAGCACTATCGGTCCGAGCAACGGCACCGCCACGACCCACAGGGCCGCCCCGTGTGGCAGGCCCCCGCGCCGGATCGTCCGCGCCAACAACCACAACACCACCGCGTCGGCGATGACTATCACCAGGTAGACCGACGTCGCGTAGTCGAACGGCAGCAGCCCGGGCAGCAGCAGCACCCCCGCCGCACCCGGCGGGTACTGCCAGCGCACGTCGTCCGCCGGAAAGGTCCCCGAGCGCAGCACGTAAAACCACTCGCGATAGATGGCCCGCGCGTCGCCGGTCACGAACGGCCACGGATTGGGCACCACGTCCATCGCGGTGAGCAACAGCAGGAGTCGGGTCGCCACCCAGACCGATGCGATGGCCCACAGGACCCCGGACGGACTGCGTAACACGCTCCGCGGGTGGTGCGAACGAGCAAGGCTCACCCCCGGATCGTATCGACGCCGGCGGCACCGATCCCCCGGTCTGGGATCCTCGATCGTGATGAAGACCTTGATCGTCACCAACGACTTCCCGCCGCGTCCCGGCGGCATCCAGTCCTTCGTGCACTCGATGGCCCTGCGGCTGCCCGCCGACGGCGTCGTGGTCTACACGTCGTCGTGGAAGGACCGGGCGGAAATGGCCGCGTTCGACGCGGCACAACCCTTCCCGGTGGTGCGCGACCGCACGCCGATGCTGGTGCCCACGCCCGGTGCGGTCCGCCGGGCCCGCGAGATCGCCCGCGCCGAGGGCTGCGACACCGCGTGGTTCGGCGCGGCGGCGCCGCTGGGCCTGATGGCGCCCCGGCTGCGCGCGGTCGGCGTCGAGCGGCTGGTGGCCACCACGCACGGGCACGAGGCGGGCTGGGCGGTACTGCCCGGGGCGCGGCGATTGTTGCGGCGCATCGGCGAGGGCGTGGACACCGTCACCTATCTGGGCGAGTACACCCGCGCGAAGATCGCCCCCGCGCTCACCCCGGCGGCCGCCGCCCGGATGGTGCAACTGCCGCCCGGTGTGGACGAGAAGCTCTTCCGCCCGGACGTGGGCGGGGTCGAGGTGCGCGCCCGGCACGGGTTGGCCGATCGGCCCGTGGTGGTGTGCGTGTCGCGCCTGGTCCCGCGCAAGGGCCAGGACGTACTGATCCACGCCCTGCCGCGAATTCGACGGCGGGTGCCGGACGCGGCCCTGCTGATCGTCGGCGCCGGACCGTACCGGGACCGGCTGGAGGCGATGGTGGACGAGGTCGGGGTACGCGATTCGGTGGTGTTCACCGGCGCCGTGCCGTGGGCCGAGTTGCCCGCGCACCACGAGGCCGGTGACGTGTTCGCGATGCCGTGCCGGACCCGGCGCAAGGGGCTGGACGTGGAGGGCCTGGGCATCGTCTACCTGGAGGCGTCCGCGGTGGGCCGGCCGGTCGTGGCGGGCGACTCGGGCGGTGCGCCGGACGCGGTCCTGGCCGGGGAGACCGGCTACGTGGTGAACGGGCGTTCGCCGGCCGACGTCGCGGACAAGGTGGCGGGCCTGCTGGCCGACCCGGCACTCGCCGCCCGGATGGGCGCGGCGGGCCGGCGCTGGGTGGAGCGGGAGTGGCGCTGGGATCTGCTGTCGGGGCGGCTGCGCGGGCTGCTGGACCCCGACGGGGCGACCTGAGCCGGCTCGTGCCGCAGGCGGCCGGCCCGGGAACCCCCCGGACCGCCCGCCTGCGTCGTCGGCAGCGCCCGCCGTGTGCTCAGCCCTCGTAGATCTTCTCGATGTCCTGCTCGAAGTCCCGCAGCACCAGGTTGCGCTTGAGCTTGAGGGACGGCGTCACGTGGCCGCTCTCCTCGGTGAAGTTGATGGTCAACACCCGGAACTTGCGCACCCCCTCGGCCCGCGACACGGCCTTGTTGCCCTCGTCGATCGCGTCCTGCACGGCGGCCAGCAGGTCCGGGTCCTCGGCGAGGTCGGCAACGCTCGCGTCGGCGGGCTTGCCGTGTTGTTCCTTCCAGGTCGGGAATGCCTCCGGGTCGATGGTGATCAGCGCGCCGACGAACGGGCGGCGGTCGCCGACCACCATGCACTCGCTGATCAGCGGGTGGGCGCGGATGCGGTCCTCGATCACGGCCGGGGCGATGTTCTTGCCGCCCGCGGTGACCAGGATCTCCTTCTTGCGCCCGGTCACGGTCAAAAAGCCGTCGTCGTCCAACACGCCGATGTCGCCGGTGCGGAACCAGCCGTCCTCGAACGCGTCGGCGGTGGCCGCGTCGTTCTTCCAATAGCCGGTGAACACGTTCGGACCCTTGGCCATGATCTCGCCGTCCTCGGCGATCCGCACCGTCGAACCGGGCACCGGCCGGCCGACCGTACCGATGCGAATCCCGACCGCCGGGTTGACCGTGTGCGCGGCGCAGGTCTCGGTCAGGCCGTAGCCCTCCAGGACGGTGAAGCCGATGCCGCGGAAGAAGTGTCCGAGCCGGGTGCCCAGCGGCGCGCCCCCGGAGATCGCGTGGGTGGCCTGGCCGCCCAGCGCCGCGCGCAGCTTGCCGTAGACCAGCTTGTCGAACACCTTGTGCTTGAGCCTGAGGCCCAGGCTGATGCTCGCCGCGTCCATGCCCTCGCTGTAGGCGATCGCCGTTTCGGCCGCCATCTCGAAGATCCGGCCCTTGCCGTCCGCCTGCGCCTTGGCCGAGGCCGCGTTGTAGACCTTCTCGAACACACGGGGCACCGCGAGCACGAAGGTCGGCTGGAAGGACGCGAGTTCCTTGGTCAGGTCCTTGACGTCGGGACAGTGCCCGATGCGTACCCGGGCCATGATGCAGCCGATCTCCAGGATCCGGCCGAGCACGTGCGCCAGCGGCAGGAACAGCAGACAGCTCGACTTCTCCGGGACGAACAGCTGGGTCAGCAGCGCGACCACGTTGCCCAGCTCCGCCTGGAAGTTGCCGTGCGTGAGGATGCAGCCCTTGGGCCGCCCGGTGGTGCCGGAGGTGTAGATGATGGTCGCCACCGAGTCGGCGCGCAGGGTCGCGCTGCGCTCCTCGACCACGGCGTCGGACACGTCCTGCCCGGCGCCGACCAGCGCGGCCACGGCGCTCTCGCCGACGCCCTCGTCGATCCGCCACACGTGCTTGAGCTCGGGCAGCCGCTCCCGGGCCCGCTCGATCGCGCCCTCGTGCGCGGAGGTCTCCACGATCACCGCGCGCGCGCCCGAGTCGATCAGGATCCATTCGAGCTGCTCGGCCGAGGAAGTCTCGTAGATCGGCACCGAGATCGCGCCGGCGCACCAGATGGCGAAGTCGACCAGCGTCCACTCGTAGCGCGTGCGCGACATCAGGCCGATCCGGTCGCCGGGCTCGATGCCCGACGCGATCAGGCCCTTGGCGATCTCGTACACCTCGGCCAGGAACCGGGTCGAGGTCACATCGGTCCAGCGTCCGCCCACCTTGCGGGCGAGCGCCGGGGCATCCGGTGCCTCCGCGGCGTTGCGCTTGATGAGGTCGGTCAGGTTGCCCTCCGCGGGAACCTCGGCCAGGGCCGGGACGCTGCACTCGCGCACTGATGCTCCTCGTTGCGGTCTCGGCGCCGGGGTACGGCGCTGCCGTTTGCCGTGTCCGTGTCGGTCCGTCGCCGGCGTGTCGAAGTCGCCGGTGGGCCCACGGGTCTGTGCTTCGGTCGGTTCTTCGGTCGGTGCTTCGGCTGTTTCTTCGGTGGGTCCGGTCGGTGCGGCTCTTCGTCGGCCCTGTCGAGTCGTCGACGGTGGCAGACGTTACTGGCAAGTAGGTCCGGGGGACAGAGGTCACGAGGATCCTGTGCCCGGGCTCACGCCACGGACAAGGCCCCGGCCGGATCGACGCGGATCCGGTCCGCGGACCGACGGTCCATCCGTCCCGATTCGGTGGTGCATGTCGAGAGTATCGATTCGCCGTGACGCACGGGTGTGACGGAGGCAACCCCGACACGCCGTCGGTTTCGGTTCCGAGCCGTCAGTACAGTGACGGGCATGCGGGTCCACGTGGTGAGCGACGTCCACGGCGCTGCCGAGGCACTCGCCCACGCGGGCGACGGCGCCGACGCCCTGGTGTGCCTGGGCGATCTGGTGCTCTTCCTCGACTATCACGACCTCGACCGGGGCATCTTCACCGACCTGTTCGGGGTGGAGAACACCCGCAGGCTGCTCGCGTTGCGCAACGCCCGCCGGTTCACCGAGGCCAGGGCGTTCTCCGGGGCGTTGTGGGCGGACGTGCCGGGCGGTGCCCGCGCGGCGATCGAGCAGGCGGTGCGCCGGCAGTACGCCGCGCTGTTCGCGGCCTTCCCGACGCCGACCTACGTCACCTACGGCAACGTCGACGTGCCCGACCTGTGGCCGGACTACGCGCGTGCCGGGGTGACCGTGCTCGACGGCCAGGTCGTCGAGATCGGCGGCCGCACCTTCGGCTTCGTCGGCGGCGGGCTGCGCACGCCGATGCACACGCCGTACGAGATCTCCGACGAGGAGTACGCGGCCAAGGTCGCCGCGGTCGGTCGGGTCGACGTGTTGTGCTGCCACATCCCGCCCGCCGTGCCGGACCTGACCTACGACGTGGTGGCCCGCCGGTTCGAGCGCGGCAGCGAGGCGGTGCTGCGGGCCATCCACGAGACCCGACCCGACCTGGTGTTGTTCGGTCACGTGCACCAGCCGCTGCGGGCGCGGATGCGGATCGGACGTACCGAATGCGTCAACGTGGGGCATTTCCAGGCCACCGGCAAACCGTACGTCCTCACCTGGTGAGCCGGTGCCGCGTACGCGCAGGTCGGGCACGATAGCCTTCGAGCGGATCGGTTGTACGCGGACATCCGGTGATGTCCGTCCGGGACAGCCATAACAGCTACGCGAGCTTCCGGAGGACTCCTCACGATGGCTGAACGGACCAGCTCGACCATCACGATCGACGCCACGCCGGCCGAGGTCATGGCCGTCATCGCGGGGTTCGAGGGCTATCCCGAGTGGACCGGCGAGGTCAAGGAGACCGAGGTCCTGGAAGTCGACGACGCGATCGGGCGCGCGGTGCGCGTGCGGTTCAAGCTCGACGCCGGGGTGATCAGCGACGAGCACGTGCTCGGTTACACGTGGGACGGCGACCGCGAGGTGCGCTGGACCCTGGTGACCAGCCAGATGCTCAAGGCGCTCGACGGTCGCTACGCGCTGAGCCCGATCAGCGGCGGCACCGACGTCACCTACGAACTGACCGTGGACGTCAAGATCCCGATGCTGGGCATGCTCAAGCGCAAGGCCGAGAAGGTCATCATCGACCGCGCCCTGACCGGGCTCAAGAAGCGCGTCGAGAGCTGAACCGGCGGTGACGCGGGTCCTGCTGGTCACCGGCCTCCCCGGGGCCGGACGCACCACCGTGGCGGCGGCGACGGCGGTGGCCTCGGCGCGGGCCGGGCGACGCACGCTGCTGCTCGCGGCCGACGGCACCCGCGACCTGGACGCGGTGCTCGATGTGCCGGTGGGCGCGGACCCGTTCGACGCGCTGCCGAATCTGACCGTGCAGCGGGTCGCCGCGCGGGCCGAGTTCCAGCGCGAGTTCCTCCTGGTCCAGGATCGGTTGAGCCAAGCGCTCGCGGTGGTCGGGGTGGATCCGCTGGATCCCGAGGAGATCACCGTGTTGCCCGGCGCCGGCGATGTGCTGGCGCTGCGGGTGCTCGCGCGGGCGGTGAACGCGCGGCGCTACGAGTTGATCGTGGTCGACCTGCCCGCCGTCGAACGAGCGGTGCCGGCGCTGGCGTTGCCGGAGGGACTGGCCCGTTACCTGGACCGGTTGTTGCCGGTCGAGCGTCAGGCGGCCCGGGCCCTGCGGCCCGTGCTGGCCGCGGTCGCGGGGGTGCCGATGCCCGAGGACTGGGTCTACGACACGGCTCGACGGGTGAACATCGAGCTGGAGGTGTTGCGGACGCTGGTGTCCGCGCCCACGACGACGGTCCGGGTGGTGGTCCGGCCCGGGACGGTCGCCCTGGCCGCGGCGCGGCGGGCCGCGTCGGCGCTGGCGCTGTTCGGCCACCGGATCGAGGACGTGATCGTGAACGGGGTGGGCGCCGCCGACTCGCCCGATCCGGTGGTGCGTTCCCGGGCCGAGGTGGCGCGCGAGACGGTGGACGCGCTGTGCGCGCTGTTCCCGCGGGTGCCGCTGGCACAGATCCCGACCCTGGCCGCCGAGCCGCTGGGCGCAGCCGAACTCGCGGACGTGGCGGCGCACTTCGCACCGGTCGGGCCGGGCGGCCGGACCGACGACGAGCACCTGATCGAACGCGACGGCGAGCGGCTGACGTTGCTGCTTCCGCTGCCGGGCACCGATCGCGACGATCTGGACCTGCTGCGCCGCGGCGACGAACTGGTGATCACGGTCGGCCCGAACCGCCGCCTGTTCAAGCTCCCGTCGGCCCTGCGCCGCTGCGTGATCGAGGGCGCGGGTCTGCGCGACGGCGTGCTGCGGGTGCGCTTCGTGCCGGACCCGGCGGTCTGGATGCGCCCGAGCACGTAGCCGGTTCGCCCGTCCCGCCCGGCTCACCCCTTCCCGTGCAACCGCTCCCAGTCGCGCGCGAGCGCGATGCGCTCGGGGGCGGAGGGGTGTGAGCCGAACAGGAACTGCAGGATCGGGTTCGGCGTGACGTTGGAGCGGTTGGCCACGGCCAGGCTGTGCTGCATCCGGATGAAGGCGTCCGGGTCGCGGGTCAGGTCGAGCGCGTGCACGTCGGCGCGCGCCTCCAGCCGCCGACTGATCAACATCTCGCCGGGCCCGGCCACCGTGCCGATCACCGCCACGACCGCGAGCAGCAGGGCCAACGAACGCGGGTCGCCCGGACCGTCCGCGCCCGCCCGACGCAGCAGCGGCGCGCACGTCATCAGCAGCCCCAGCGCGCACACGCCCGCCGCGAGCGCCGCCGCGCCGATCAGCGTCCCGTGCAGCACGTCGTTGCGCTTGGCGTGCCCCAGCTCGTGTGCGGCGATCAGCTCCACCTCGCGCGGATCCGCGTCCCGCACGGTCGTGTCGTAGACCACGATCCGCCGGGTCGAGCCGAACCCGGACACGTACGCGTTGAGCGCGGTGGTCCGCCGGGACGCGTCCGCGACCAGGACGTCCCGGACCGGCACCCCGTCCCGCTCGGCCAGTTGCATCAGCGACGTGCGCAGCGGCCCCGGCGGCATCGAGTGGAACTTGTTGAACGCCGGTTCGACCAGCAGCGGATACAGGAACGAGATCGCCACCACGAGCAGCGCGCCCGCGCCCGCCGCGAGCAGCCAGCCGGCCCGGGGCAGCGCCCGGATCAGCGCGTACAGGCCGAGCGCGACCAGCAGGAGCAGCCCGGTGGACAACGCGAAGCCCTTGGCCAGGTCCAGCCACCAGCTCCCCCACGACTGCACGGACAACCCGTACCGTCGCCGGACCACCTCCAGCCGGGCCGCGAACGGCAGCGTCGCCAGCCGGCCGATCAGGGCCAGCACCAGGCCGCCGAGCAGGATCCGCCACGCCCACCCCCCGCCCACGGGCCGGGCCACCGCCTCGATCACCCGCGCACCGAGGGGGGTGAGCCCGAGCACGAGCGAGACCACCAGCGACAGCGCCATGGACAGGTACGCGGGCGGCCGGGCGGCCCGGGCCAACGAGCGGCCCCGGGCGATCTCGGCGGTGGTGAAGTCCCGGGCCGCGTCCGGGTGGGTGAAGCCGCCGGGCGGCTCCGCCAACGGGCGCCACGGCGTGGTCACCACGACCGCCACCAGCAGCACCAGGCCCGTGCACACCAGGCAGATCAGCAACAACCTCTGGACCGACATGCCCGCCGTACCCCCGTCATCCGGCCTGCGTCCGCAGGTAGTCGAGCCAGGTCTTGGTGAAGGCGTCGGGGTTGGTGCCCAGCACGGACACCATCGCCGACGCGAGCGCCGAGGCCGGGTCGGGCGCGTTGACGCCGGGCGGCCGTTCGGCGCCGACCGTACGGTACAACTCGACCAGCTTGACCTGTCCCCACCGCTCGGCGATCAGTTTGCACGCCAACCAGCCCATCTCGTACGCCTGGGGCAGGTCGTCCTGCGTGGTCTCGAAACTCGGGTCGGCCGGCAACTGCGTGGGCACCTTGCCCGCCTTCACGTCCCGACGCAGTTCGGGGGCGGCCGTACGCATCGTCTGCGCCGATTCGAGATAGCCGACGTAGTCCGCGAAGCCCTCGGACAGCCAGGTCGGCGTCCAGGCCCGGGTGAACGCCCGACTCGCCACGTGGGTGATCTCGTGCGCCATCACCACCCGACGCTCCAGGTCGCCCAGTTCGCGAAAGGCGTCCGGATTGACGATCACCCGGTCGGCGGCGGCGGCGTCCGCGGCCGCGCCGCGTTCACCCGTGGTCACCGCCGCGATCTTGAGATATTTGCTCGGTTCGGCGCCGAGCAGCCGCGCCATCTGCGCCTGGGTGCCGGGCACCACGACGACCGTACGCCCGGGCCAGGACTCCCCCCAGACCGCGCTGACCTGGGGTACCGCCTTGTCCGCGGTGTCCGCGTACGCGCGCAGCTCGTCCCGGGTGCCGATGCCGAGCACCGTGCTGTGCGTGCCCTGGACGACGGTGACCGGCCCCAGGTCCCACACCTGGGTGGGGGTGCGCATCCCGGCCGCGGTGCCGTCGGTGTCGGCCGCGAGGTACCAGGTGCCGGCGCGCAACACGAAGGTCAGGTACTGCGGCACCCGTACCGGGGTCACATCGTGCCCGGTGATCCGGTAGAGCAGGTCGACCTGTGCGGTGAAGGCGGGCGCGCCGAGGGCGCTCTTGCGCGCGGCGGGGAGTTCGAACACGTCGGGGGTGACGATCTCGTACTCCCACCCGGCGAACGGCACCTCGGCGATGTTGTCGAAGACGCCGATCTGGGTCTGGCGGAACGCGGCGTCCTGCGGGTCCAGGCCGGCGGTGAACGCCTCGCGGTCGCGGGAGAGGAACGCGGCCGCGCGCCGGTCCAGGAGTGCGCCGACCGCGGTCCGACGCGCGTTGGCGTGTTGTTCGCCGCCGTCCGCCGCGGGCCGGCCGGGACCGTCGAAGGCGCCGGCGTGCGGTCGTGACGGCGCGTCGGTCACCGTGTCCGAGACGAACCGGGTGACTCCGAGGACGGCGCCGAGTTGGGCGAGCGCGCACAGCACGACCAGGACGGGCAGCAGGCTGCGGATCCGGCGCGCGGCCCGATTCGGGTCATCCACGTGGTCGATCGTAACGTGGGCGGCACGAACGGCCGGCCGAACCGGACCGGGCGGCCCCGAACGAGGTCGCCGACCGGGTCGGCGCGGGTCACCCGGGTCGGACGGCCCCGCCGATCGGCTCGCGCAGTTGGGCGCCGACCGCCGCGAGCATGCCCTCGGCCGCGAACAGACGCAGCGCCGTCAGCGTTTCCTCGTCCAGTTCGGTGTGGTCCGGGTGAGCGGCGCGCTCGCCGGAGTCGGCAAACGGAGAGACACCCGATAATTCGGGCGATACGTCGGAATCCATCGATCGAGCGCTGATCAACGCCGGCCCGATCGAGGCCGGTATCACGCAGCCGGCGCGGCCGCGGCCTCGGTGCGTACGACAGGCGATGCGCATGTGGCTTCTCCCCTTTCGTCGACTTTCCCGGTCAACGGTAGGGAGCGGCACCGACACGCGGTGCGAACGGCGGCCGGAGTCAGCCTCGGGTGAGCCTGCGCAGCAACATCGTCGAGGGCACCGGTCGGGCGCCCGCCTTGCGCACGCCCTCGGCCACCTCGCGGTCGGTGGAGACCACCACGACCGGACGGCCCGGCGGCTCGGCCCGGACCAGCCTGCGGATCAGCTCGTCGGCCGTCTCGCCCGGCTTGCTGAACATCACCCGCACCCCGCGCGCGGGCGCCAGCAGCACCGGCGCGTCCAGTTGTGCGCCGTCGAACACGCAGGTCACCTCGCAGCCGGTCTGCGCGGCGAGCCCGGTGAGCCCGCCGACCAGCCGGTCGCGCTGCTTGTTCAGCGCGAGCGTGGGGTAGCCGGTCTTGGTCACGTTGTAGCCGTCGATCACCAGGTGCGCCTGCGGCAGCGCGAGCAGTTGGTCGAGCAGAGCCGGGTCGTCGCCCTCCAACGCGCGCTGGGCGATGTCCTTTATCCCGGACGCCCCCGGCACCACCGCGTCCACCAGGTCGGCGGGCCGAATGCCCACCGGCGGCAGCGCGAGTTCGCGGCGCAGGCCCTGCGCGGCCTCCAAAACGGTGTCCAGGAGCAGCCGGACCCGGGTGTCCTCCATGCTGCGGCCCTCGCGGGCGGCCCGGCGGCTGGCCTCCAGCGCCGATTCGACCTCGGCGACCCGACCGCGCAGTCGGCGGGCCTCCTTCTCCGCGGCGGCGATCGCGGTCTGCGCCTCGACCCGCACCGCGTCCAACTCGGAGCGGGCCCGGCGGGCCTCCTTCTCCTCGTGCTTGGCACTGCCCTGCAGGCCGCGCACCTGGCGGCGCAGGTGGTCGGCCTCCTTGCGGGCCGTCTCCAGCTCCGCGCGCAGCCGTTCGTGCTCGGTCTTGGAGGCCGCGCGCAGTACGCCGACCTCGCGCTCCAGGCGGGACAACGTCTCGGCGGCCTCGGCCTCGGCGCGGTCGGCGGCGGCCTCCTTCGCCGCGTCGCCGGCGGTCTCGATCAACCGGACCCAGCCGCGCGGGCGCAGCAGGTACGCGGCGGCGGCCACGTCGAGCGGGTCGGCCGCGGCGGGCACCTTGCCGGCCTCCAGCGCCTCGGAGATCTCCGGCAGGCCCTTGCGGAAGCGCTCCGCTATGCGCTGCCGGAACACCGGGTCGTTCTCCAGCGCGGCGGCCAGCGGGGTCGCGGCGAACTTGGCCCGGCGCTGGTGGGTGAAGCGGGCGAACCGGCGCAGCGGGCCGGGCACCTCGTCCGCGGTCATCGTGCCGAGCGCGTCCGCGGCCACCGAGATCACCCGGACCCGAACCGCCTCGGGCAACGGCCCGGACAGCGCCTCGGGCTCGGCGGGCTGCGAGTCGGCGGGGCGGGAGTCCGCAGGCGGCGGCTCCGCGCGTGGCGCCCGGGCCGGCGGGGAGTCGGCGCCTCCCGGTCCGGCCGGGTGCGCGTGCGCCCCGGGATCGGTGCGGCCGTCCGGCTCCGGGTCGACCGCGTGGTCGACGGGCCCCTCGGGCTCGGCGGGGACGCCGGACAGGTCGGTCCCCGCCTCGGTCCGGGCCTGCGGGTCGAGGTCGGGCTCGGCTGCCGGCACCGCCTCGGCGGCCTCGGCGGCGTGCGCAGGCGTGACCTCGTCCGCGCGGGTATCCGGTCCGCTCACTGCTCCTCCGGTCCTTCCCGTTCCCTTGAGGCCCCTCCCCGCGTCACCGTTGCCGGGACGCCGACGCCTTGATCATGGCGCGTTCCGGACCGGGGACGGCCGCGCCGGGCCGCCCCGATGCCGAAACGATGCACAGTCCCATTGTCGCCGCACGGTCTCGGCGCTCAGCTCGCGTCGGGGCGCGCCACCAGCTCGACGGAGTCGGTCGCGTTGCACCAGCGGCAGCGCACCGACTCGATCTCGTCGGAAACGATCTCGCGTTCCTCGACCCGGGCGACGCCCGCGAGGTCGAGGTGGGTGAACTCGACCGCCTTGGTGGTCCGCGTCACGTCGAACCGGGTCAGGTTGCCGCAGAGCGAGCAACGCCACCGGGTGTCCTCGGTGGGGGCCTGGATCGACATGCGTGTTCCTTTCCTGTTTGGTCCGCGAGTCCTGTTCGGTCGCGAGCTTTTCCGATCGCGAGCGGTCCGCGTACACCCATGATGCCGGGCGGCGAGAGGCACCTGGGCGCGGCCGTGTCGGGCCGGAAACGTACCGTCCGGTACATGAGCAGCACCGCGCACCGGGATTGCCGGTCACGAGGTTCGGCGGGTCAGGGCTTGCCGGCGGCCGACCCGCCGCGGCGTTCCCGCCCGCCGGACAGTATCGCCCCGGGCCACGAGTTGCGAACCATGCACGGATCCCGAGCGATTCGTGACGAGGTGGAACGACAGGTGTTCACGGTCGTGGATCTGGAGACGACCGGCCTGGATCCGCAGGAGGCCCGGATCACCGAGATCGCCGCGGTCCGGGTGCGCGGGACGGATCGGTTGGGCGAGTTCGCGACGTTGGTCGCGCCCGGCGTGCCGATCCCGGAGTTCATCACCGACCTGACCGGGATATCCGACGACCTGGTGGCCGACGCGCCGCCGCTGCACCTGGTGTTGCCGGCGTTCACCCACTTCGCCGAGGACGCCGTGCTGGTCGCCCACAACGCCCCCTTCGACGTGGGCTTTCTGCGTGCGGCGAGCCTGGCGTGCGGTCGGCCGTGGCCCGATCTGCGGGTGGTGGACACGCTCGCGCTGGCCCGCGCGCTGCTGCCGCCGGGCACGGTGCCGAACATGCGCCTGGGCACCCTCGCGCGCTACTTCGAGGCCCCCACCGACCCGACCCATCGCGCGTTGGCCGACGCCCGGGCGACGGCGCACGTGCTGCGGGCGTTCATCGGCCGGATGCACGAGAGCGGGCGGCACGAGTTGGCCGACCTGCTCGACCTGGGTCGACCGCCGGCGCCCAGGGCGTGGCCGGGGCAAACCACTCCGATCGGGTGACCCTCCGGGCGTGTCGATCGGGCGGTTCTTCCGCCCGTGGTGGCTGCCCGCGTGGGTCGCGCGCCGACTAAGCTCGGGCATCTTGTCGTCGAGAGCCGGAGGACTACCCCGTGATCACCGCGATCGTGCAGGTCAAGACGCGTGTGGACCAGACCCCGGAAATCGCGGAGGCGATCGCCGCGATCGAGGGCGTGAGCGAGGTCTACTCGGTGACCGGCGAGTTCGACCTGATCGCCATGGTGCGCGTCCGCGCCCACGACGACCTGGCCGACGTCATCCCCGGCCGCCTGAACAAGGTCCCCGGCGTGGAAGCCACCACCACCCACATCGCCTTCCGCACCTACTCCCACCACGACCTCGAAGCCGCCTTCGCCATCGGCCTCGAATAGCTCCGCCCCCGGGCGCCCCACAAGCGCCCGGGGCCGCCCGCCACCGCGACAAGCCCCGCCCGGGCCGACCGAACCGGCCCGGACGGCGTTCGAGGACACCCCCGGCGGGGCCGCCGCCCGGCCCGTTAGGCACTTGAAGACCCCCGGCCGGCAAGGCCGAGAACCTACGCCGCCGGCAACTGCCGTGTGCGCGGGTCCGCGTCCGGAACACACCGCCCGCCATCAACCGTGTAGCTCCACAACGCCCCCCGCTCCACAAGCTCGCGCACCGCGGCCACAAAGCGGTCCAGATGCTCCACCGGCGTCCCGAGCCCGAAACTCACCCGGATCGCGTTGAGGTTCTGCTCTCCCTCGGGCGCGTCCGGGGACCCACACTCGGTCGGCTGATCGGCCCGCCCGCCCAACAGGTGCCGCACCAGCGGATGAGCGCAGAACAACCCGTCCCGCACCCCGATCCCGTACTCCGCCGACAACACCGCCGCGAACCGCGAGCTGTTCCATCCCTCGACCACGAACGACAACACGCCCACCCGTGCCGACTCGGGCCCGAACAGCTCCAGCGCCCGCACCGCCGGAATCGCCGCCAACCCCGCCCGCAGCCGTGCCGACAGCGCCTCCTCGCGAGCGACCAGCGCCGCCGGCCCCGCCTCGGTGATCGCCCGACACGCGGAAGCCAACGCGTAGGCGCCGATCACGTTGGGCGATCCCGCCTCGTGCCGAGCCGACCCGCTCTGCCACTCCACGTGGTCCCGGCTGACCGCCTTGCTCGCCCCGCCACCGGCCAGGTACGGCTCGGCCGCGTCCAACCAGTCGCCCCGACCCGCCAATACGCCCGAGCCGAACGGCGCGTACAACTTGTGCGCCGACAGCGCGATCCAGTCCACGTCCAGGTCGGCCACCGACACCGGGTGATGCGGCGCCAGTTGCGCGGCGTCCAGCACGATCCGCGCCCCGTGCCGATGCGCGACCTCGGCCAGCTCGGCGACCGGGAAGATCTCGCCGGTCACGTTCGAGGCACCGGTCACGCACACCAGCCGAGGCCCGTCGCCGGACCCGGCGAGTGCCGCCTCCAACGTCGCGACCGCCTGCGCCGGCGATCCGGGCGCGGCCAGTTGGGTCACCCCCGCGTGCCGGCGCCAAGGCAGCAGCGCCGCGTGGTGCTCGGTCTCGAAGACGAACACCCGGGTGCCCCGCGGCAGTACCGAGGCGAGCAGGTTCAGCGAGTCGGTCGTGCCGCGGGTGAACAACAGCGTGTCGTCGGCCCGCAACCCCAGAAAGCTCGCGACCGTGGCCCGACTCTGCTCGTACAGATCGGTGGACAACTGGGACAGGTAGCCCGCGCCCCGATGCACGCTTCCGTAATACGGCAGGTAGGCGGACACGTCGTCCCACACCCGCTGCAGACACGGCGCGCTCGCCCCGTAGTCGAGCGCGGCGTACTCGACCTCGCCACCGGTCACCAGCGGAACGAGAACATCCCGACCGACCACGGGCAGCGGAGCGGCGATGGCGACGTCACAGTCGAGGGCGGCGGCGGAAGTGGTGTCGACAGACATGGCGAAACTCCTCGGCAGGCACGGAACACCCCGGCGCATGTCGATTGATCGACATTGAACGGAGCCGGTTGATCCGCTGATGAAAAGTGATCTCGGGACCGGGCCGATGACGACCCGGGAATGACGCGCGAGAACTCAGCGCGTACGGAATAGGGCGATTCGCCCGTTTCGAGAAAGAGATTTCACGCCATCACATGCTCCCCAGGTACAGGACCCGGGTCACATGGAGCATCGACTGCCGTCATGCGAGGGTCCGCGCTTGCCAGGACGCCTTACGACGCCTGACCGTGTCATCACCCGGGGCACCCCACCGCGGAGCGAGGGTTGCCGGACAGCAAGCCGGGGCTTTCCACTGTCACTCGTGACCTGCGCAGAATTATTACCGGATGCAACGTCGCGCGCAACGACGGCCCCATCGTTCCCACATCCTGGACGCCGGCCGGGCGGGCCGCGCACGACCCACCCGACCGCCGAGCCCGCTACCCCTGTGCGAACGAACGCGTCGTGGCCACCCACCGCTCGAGCGCGGCCTGCGCGGCCCCCGAGTCGATCGCCTCGGCGGCCCGATCGATCCCGGCCGCCAACTGCTGGGTCAGCGACCCCTCGCCCGTACCCAACGCGGCCAGCGCCGCCGCCGAGTTCAACAACACCGCGTCCCGCACGGCACCCTTCTCCCCCGCGAACAGCCTGCGAGCGACCTCCGCGTTGAACGCCGCGTCACCGCCGCGCAACGTCTCGATCCCGTTCAGCGCGATCCCCAGGTCGCGCGGATCCACCCGGTCCTCGCGCACGTCGCCGTCCCGCACGATCCACACCTGCGACGTGGTGGTGACGGTCAACTCGTCCAGCCCGTCGTCGCCGCGGAACACCAGCGCGGTCGCACCGCGATCGGCCAGCACCCCGGCCACGATCGGCGCCATCCGCAGATCCGCGACCCCGATCGCGTGGAACCGCACCCGGGCCGGATTGGTCAACGGCCCGAGGAAGTTGAACGTGGTCGGCACCCCCAACTCGCGCCGCGCCTGCGCCGCGTGCCGCAGCGACGGGTGGAAGCGCTGCGCGAAGCACAGCGTGATGCCCGCCTCCTCGGCCGTGCGCGCCACCTGATCCGGAGTCAGGTCCAGCACCACCCCGAGCGCTTCGAGCACGTCGGCGGCCCCGCTCGACGAGGACGCCGCCCGGTTGCCGTGCTTGACCACCGTCTCGCCCGTACCCGCCACCACGATCGCGGACATCGTCGAGATGTTCACGGTCCGGGCCAGGTCGCCGCCGGTACCGACGATGTCGACGGTCCGGCCGGGCACCTCGATGGTCGACGCGTGCGCGTACATCGCCTGTACCAGGCCGGAGACCTCGTCCACCGTCTCGCCCTTGGCCCGCAGCGCGATCACGAACCCGGCCACCTGCACCGGGGTCGCCTCGCCGGTCATGATGTGGTCCATCGCCCACGCGGTCGCGTCGGCGGGCAGGTCGTCGCCACGCATGAGCGCCGCCAGGAGGTCCCGCCAGGAACGGGCCGCCGGGTTGCCGCCGCTCTTGTTCGTAGAGGTCGAGGCGCCCATGGTCCGCTCCCGCTGTGTCATCGGATAAGTCCGCGACAGCGTACCCACCGGGCCGGGCCCGGCCGGGCGGTTATCCGGGATGCGGTCAGGCCGGCTGACGTCCCGCGATCCGACCGCGGATCAGGTCGGCGGCGGCGTCCGCGAGCGTGCGCGGGTCCAGCGGGTGGGCGACCACCGCGTCCGCGCGGCACCACGTGGCCAGCCACGCGTCCTGCGGGCGACCGACCAGGGTCAACACCGGCGGGCAGTTGTAGATCTCGTCCTTGAGCTGACGGCACACACCCATGCCACCGGCCGGGGCGGTCTCCCCGTCCAGGATCACCAGATCGATGCCGCCCTTGTCCATCGCCTCGATCACGGCGGGCTCGGTGGCGCATTCCAGGTATTCCACGAACGGCACGTCGACGGCGGGCCTGCGCCCGAGCGCGAGGGTGACCTTCCGACGGGTGTTGCGGTCGTCGCTGTACACGAGGACGGTCATGGTCTCGCCGCGCGTCATGTCCACCTGCCTGTGTCTGGGCTGCGAATCTTCGGGGCTGCGCATCTTCAACGCTTGTTCGGCTACGGGGGCAACACTCGGACCGACCAGGATGTTAGCGCTTTCCGGCGGGAAAATGTGTGCCTCGTCACGCCCTCGTCCCGGCTCGCCCACACCCGCCGCGCCGGCCGCGCCCGCGACTCACCCGCGCGCGAGCACCTCGTAGCCCTGCGCGTCCCCGCCCAACCGCTGGGCCAGGCCCGCCATCCGGGTCCGCTCCCGGGCCGGCTCCAGGCCGGTGAGCACCTGCTGTCGGGAGATCAGCACCCGCAGCGGAAGCTCGTCCGGTGTCGGCGCCACCACCGCCCAGCCGTCCGGCGTCAGGATCCGGGCCGCCTCGTCCGCCGCCGCCAGGTCCGGCAGCGTGAGCACGTGCCGCATCACGAACACCCCGGTATCCACCGGCACTCCGGCCGCCCGCAGCTCCGCGACCACCGCCGAATCGGCCCGAGCCGGATCGAAGCACGAACCGACGACGGTGAGCGTGCCGTCGTCCACGAGCACGGGGGCGGGCTCCGGTCGACGACGGCGCAGGAAACGTTCGAGGATCATGCCGCGACGCTACTGGGCCGCGTCGGCCGACCGCGGTTCGGACCCTCGGGCGACCCGGACGGCCGAGTCGGCCTCCCCCGTTCGGGCAGAGTCACCCGGAAGAGTGCTCTTCGGCACGGATTTTCCGGCCGCTTCCAGGCCCGGTTCGGCACCCTCGCCGGCCTCCGCCGCCTCGCGTGCCAACCGCTCCTCGCGCGCCTTGCGACCCGCCTCGATCAGTTCGAGCCGATCCAGCCGACGATCCTCGCGGACCGCCTCGCGCTCCGACGCCCGAGCCCACTGCACGAACAACACCAGGAAGACCAGCAGTCCGATGATGTCGCCGCTGCCCCACAGGATTCCGCCCGCCGTGCCCTGGTCCGAAAGCGGACTCGCGCCCCAGTCCCGACCGAGGTCGTTGTACCAGTCACCGGCCAGGACGTTGGACGAACTCATGATCGCGATACCCAGCCACGCGTGGAACGGCAACGTCGCGAACACCGCGAGCAACCGCATCGGATAGCTCGCGCGCGGCATCGGATCCAGTCCCAGCAGTGGCCAGAACCACATGCAGCCGATGATCACGAAATGCACGTGATTCATGTCGTGCATGAACGTGTTCCGCAACGTCAGCTCGTACCAGGGCGTGAAGTACAGGGCGAACGGGTTGAGCACGAAGATGAATCCGGCGAAGGCCGGGAAGGTGACCACCTTCGCGTATCGGCTGTGCAGCAGGGCGTTGAGTCGATTGCGCCACTTGGCGGGCAACGTCCGCAGGGCGAGGGTGATCGGTGCGCCGAGCGCCAGGAAGATCGGCGTGATCATCGCCAGCACCATGTGCTGGACCATGTGCACGCTGAGCAGCACGGTGTCGTAGGCGGCCAGCGCCGACTCGGTCGCGAGCAGGAACGTGCCCAGCCCCAACCCCAGGAAGGAGAAGCTGCGCCACCGCGACCACGAGTCCCCACGGGCTCTGAGCTTGTGCACGCCGTACAGATAGAGGCCGCCGAACAGCATCGCGACCAGAATCGGGATCGGTTCGAACACCCACCCGGTCAGGAGCCGAATGGGGGTCAGTTCCGGCGGTACGTTCCCAGGGGTCGCGTGTGCCAGGAACATCCCGGCATCGCCTGCAGAGCCACTCACGGAACCAGAGCCTAACCCCGACACGTTCTACAAGGGTTACCCCCCGAAGTGTGGGCAGATCCGGCGACCGCAATAATGGCCGCCGTGGCGACAGCAACTTCACTAGAAACCGGGCCCCCCTCACACGGGACACACGGGACGCTCAACCGTCCCAACTTGGTCAGCATCGGCACGATCGTCTGGTTGGCGTCCGAGCTGATGTTCTTCGCGGCCTTGTTCGCGATGTATTTCACGATCCGCTCCGTCACCGGTGCGGACGCTTGGCGTGAGCACGCCAGTGAGCTGAACATCCCGTTCTCGACGGGCAACACGACGATCCTCGTGCTGTCCTCGCTCACCTGCCAGCTCGGCGTCTTCGCGGCCGAACGCGGTGACGTCAAGAAGCTCAGAATGTGGTTCGTCATCACCTTCGTGATGGGCGCCGTCTTCGTCGGCGGCCAGGTGATGGAGTACACGGAGCTGGTCAAGGAGGGCACGACTCTCTCGTCGTCGGCTTACGGTTCGGTCTTCTACCTGACCACCGGCTTCCACGGCATGCACGTGACAGGCGGTCTGATCGCCTTCCTGCTGATCCTCGGACGCACCTACGCGGCCCGACGGTTCACACACGAGCAGGCCACGGCCGCAATCGTCGTCTCGTACTACTGGCACTTCGTCGACGTGGTCTGGATCGGTCTGTTCTTCACGATCTACGTCATCAGGTAGACGTCCCGACACTCACTACGCAGACGACATTGGACCGGGGTTTTCCGTGAAAAAGCTCTCCGCGCGGCGACGCCACCCCTTGGCGGCGATCGTCGTACTCATCTTCGCGCTCGCGGCTACTGGGGGGCTGTACGCCGCGTTCGCGCCTGCCAAGAAGGCGGAGGCGGACGACTCCGCCTCCATCGCGGTCGAGGCGGGCAAGAAGCTCTACCTGAGTGGATGTTCGACCTGCCATGGGCTCGACGCCCAGGGCTCCTCCGACGGCCCCTCCCTGGTCGGCGTCGGCGCGGCCGCCGTCGACTTCCAGGTGTCGACCGGCCGGATGCCGCTTCAGCAGCCCGGCGCGCAGGCGCCGCGCAAGCCCGAGGTCTACACCGAAACGCAGATCGCGCAGCTTTCCGCGTATGTGGCCTCGCTCGGCGTCGGACCCAAGATCCCGACGGCGAACATGTACGCGCCCGACGGCGACGTCGTCAACGGCGCCGAGTTGTTCCGCACGAACTGCTCGCAGTGCCACAACTTCTCCGGTGAGGGCGGTGCCCTGACCGAGGGCAAGTTCGCTCCGCCGCTGAAGGACGTGGACCCGAAGCACATCTACGAGGCCATGCTCTCCGGCCCGCAGAACATGCCTTCGTTCCCGGACAGCACGATGCCCGAGCAGCAGAAGAAGGACATCGTCACGTACGTCCACGAGACGACCAAGAAGGAGCCGAACCCCGGCGGCCTGGGTCTCGGCCGCCTCGGCCCGGTCTCCGAAGGTCTGTTCGGGTGGGTCATCGCGCTCGGTCTGCTCATCGGATGCGCGATCTGGATCGCCGCTCGGACCCCCAAGGCCAGGACCAAATGAGTAGCCAGGACAAGTCTGAAGTGCCTGAAGAGCACCTGCCCGAGGTACACGCCTCGGCACATGTTCCGGCGGAAGGCGACCCGTTCGCCGACCCCGGCCTGCCGGCCCACGAGCCGCGTGTCACCGACATCGACGAGAAGGCCGCCAACCGCGCCGAGCGTCAGGTCGCGTTCCTCTTCGTGATCTCGATGTTGTCCACGATCGGTTTCATCTGGGCGTACGTCGGCATCGACAAGTACCGCATCATCGACATCTTCTTCTTCGGGAAGATCGGTGCCCAGAACCTCGCGCTCGGCGGCTTCCTCGGCCTCGCGCTGTTCTGCATCGGCGCCGGCGCGATCCACTGGGCGCGCACGTTGATGACGGACGAGGAGATCGTCCAGGAGCGGCACGAGTTCACCTCGGACCCGGAGACCCGCGAATACGCGATCCGCGAGTTCAGCCAGGGTGCCGCGGACTCGGTGATCGGTCGCCGTCCGCTGATTCGGCGCACGATGATCGGCGCGATGGCCCTGGTGCCGTTGTCCGGCGTCGTGCTGCTGCGCGACCTCGGCCCGCTGCCCGGCACCAAGCTGCGGCACACCGACTGGAAGCCGGGCGTGGAGCTGATCAACGAGGCGACCGGCCTGCCGATCAAGCCGAACGACATCGTCAAGGGCTCGCTGACCATGGTGCTGCCCGACGGGCTGGTCGAGAAGTACGGCCCGGCCGGCCAAAAGGAAGAGCTCTCGCACGGCTGGCTGGAGAAGGCGGGCATGTCCGCGGTCCTGGTCGTCCGGCTGGAGCCGGAGGACATCAAGTCCAAGAAGGAACTGGACTGGGGCTACGAGGGCATCGTGGCGTACTCGAAGATCTGCACCCACGTGGGTTGCCCGATCGGCCTGTACGAGCAGCAGACGCACCACCTGCTCTGCCCGTGCCACCAGTCCACCTTCGACCTGGCGGACGACGGCAAGGTCGTGTTCGGCCCGGCCGCGCGCTCGCTGCCGCAGTTGAAGATCCATGTGAACGAGGCGGGTAACCTCGCCGCGTCGCAGGACTTCGCCGAACCGGTCGGCGCGAGCTTCTGGGAGCGTGGCTGATGTCGAGCGAACAACCCAAGGGCGGGGCGAACAAGAGCACCCCGATCCCGGACAACGCGGCCGTTCGCGCGGCCGACGCGCTGGACAGCCGGCTGGGCATCTACGGCGCGGCGAAGAAGAACCTGCGCAAGGTCTTTCCGGACCACTGGTCCTTCATGCTCGGTGAAGTGGCGCTGTACAGCTTCATCGTGCTGCTGCTGACCGGTGTCTTCCTGACCCTGTTCTTCAAGCCGAGCATGCAGGAGGTCGTCTACGACGGCTCCTACGTGCCGCTCCAGGGCATTCACATGTCCCAGGCGTACGCGTCGACGCTGGACATCAGCTTCGACATCCGCGGTGGTCTGGCGATGCGTCAGATCCACCACTGGGCGGCGCTGATCTTCGTGTCGTCGCTGTTCGTGCACATGTTCCGGATCTTCTTCACCGGAGCGTTCCGGAAGCCGCGCGAAATAAACTGGCTGTTCGGCTTCCTGCTGCTGATCCTGGCCATGGTCAACGGCTTCACCGGCTACTCGCTCCCGGACGACCTGCTTTCGGGTACCGGTCTGCGCATCGCCGAGGGTGTGGTCCTGGCCATCCCGCTGGTCGGCACGTACGTGCAGTTCTTCCTGTTCGGCGGGGAGTTCCCGGGCGAGGACATCGTGCCCCGCCTGTTCACCATCCACGTGCTGCTGATCCCGGCGATCATGGTCGGTCTGGTGACCGTGCACCTGATCCTGGTCTTCTACCAGAAGCACACCCAGTTCCCCGGCCCGGGCAAGACCGAGAAGAACGTGGTCGGCCTGCCGCTGCTGCCGGTCTACGCGGCCAAGGCCGGTGGCTTCTTCTTCATCGTGTTCGGCATCACCGCCTTCCTGGGCGGCATGGTGCAGATCAACCCGATCTGGGCCTACGGTCCATACAACCCGGGGCAGATCACGGCGGGTTCCCAACCGGACTGGTACATCGGGTTCCTCGAGGGTTCCCTGCGCATCATGCCGAACTGGGAATGGAACATCTGGGGACACACGCTCAGCTTCAACGTGCTGATCCCGTCCCTGGTCCTGCCCGGCGTGCTGTTCACCTTCCTGGCGATGTACCCGTGGATCGAAGGCTGGATCACCGGCGACAAGCGTGAGCACCATCTGCTGGACCGCCCGCGCAACATGCCGGTACGCACCGGCCTGGGCGTCGCCTGGATCGTCTGCTACGGCGTGCTGTGGGTCTGTGGTGGCAACGACATCATCGCCACCCACTTCCACATGTCGATCAACACGATCACCTGGATCGGCCGCGTCGCGTTCTTCGTCGCGCCCGTGCTGGCCTACCTGGCCACGGTGCGGATCTGCAAGGGTCTGCAGCGCCGCGACCGGGACAAGGTCCTGCACGGTCGCGAGACCGGTGTGATCAAGAAGCTCCCGCACGGCGAGTTCATCGAGATCCACGAACCGCTGGACGCCGCGGTGCGGCACACCCTCACCGCCCACGAGCAGCCCAAGCCGTACGAGCTGGAGGCCGCCGAGGACGAGAACGGGGTGGCCCGCAAGGTCAAGCGTTCGCAGAAGCTGCGTTCGAGGATGTCGCACTGGTACTTCGCCGAGCCGATCGAGAAGCCGACGGCCGAGGAGTACAAGGAACTGACCAGCGGACACGGTCACCACTGACGCGACCGGGGCCGGGCTGCTGACGCCACATCGGCACGACCCGTAGGACGCGCAGGAACGACGAAGGGCCCCACCGGATCTCTCCGGTGGGGCCCTTCGCGTTACGCCCCGCAGACGGCCGCACGGGACTTCGCGGATCGTTCTTCGCGCGGCGGTGTCGTCGATGCGCTCACAGTCCACGCGTGATGGCCGCGCCGACCGTGCTGTGGGTCAGCCACTGCGCCCAGTCCAGGTTCCATTCGCCGTAGCCGTTGCCGATCGGCTCCATCGCCTTGGCATCGCCGGTGTTCACCACGGTGACCACGTCGCCGACCTTGACCTGGTCGTAGAACCACTTGGCGTTCTCGTCGCTCATCCCCACGCAGCCGTGGCTCACGTTCTCACTGCCCTGCGCGCTCACCGACCACGGCGCGGCGTGCAGGAACTCGCCGCTCCAGGTCACCCGGGTGGCCCACGAGACGTCCAGCCGGTAACCGTCGCTGCTGTCCGCCGAGATGCCCACCGTGGTGCCGTCCATCAACACGTGCGGGGCCTTGCCGAGCACCACCTTGGTGCCCGAGCGGGTGGTGAAGCCGGGCTTGCCGGTGGTCACCGGCACCGTCTTGAGGTCGGTTCCGTTGCGCTTGACCGTCATCGTGTGCGCCGCGGAGTCCACGGTCGCCACCACGGCGTCGCCCACCTCGAAGCCGAACGACGCGCCCGGGCCGCCGTAGACGCCGTTGCCGAAGTCGACCCCGAGCAGGCTGGTGGCCACCGAGACCCTGGTGCCCACCGGCCAGTACTCCCTGGGCCGATAACGCACGGTCGTGTCGTCCACCCAGCCCCAGGCGCCCTCGACCGGCGTCGAGGCGGACACCAGGAGCCGCTTCTCCACCTCGGCGCGCTGCGCGGGGTCGGTGACCGGCTTTTGCAGCGTGACGGTGATCGGCATGCCGATCCCCACCGTGGTGTCGGCCTCCGGCAACATCGAGGCCACCCCCCGCTCGGCCTCCGGCGCCAGCGTGGTGAAGGTCTCGGTGCGGGTCGCGGTCAACCCGAACGCGTCGACCGCCGCCGCGGTCAGCGTGTAGGTGGTGTTGTACGCCAGCGGTACCGAGTTGGTCCACGTCGCGTCGCCGGCCGCGTTGCCGCCGGGCACCGGCTTTCCGTCCGGGCCGGTCAGGCTCACCGCGTACAGCCGGCCGCCGCTCGCACCGACGGTCACCGGCCGGCCCGGCTGCGCGGGTCGATCGGTGCGCACGTCCACCGTGAGCCGGGCCACGCTCTTGGCGGGCCGGTCGATCTCGGTGCCGCGCTGCTTCTGCCACGTGCCGCATCCGGTGACGAACACGAGTGGCAGCGCCGAGGTGAGCGCCCAGCCGATCCAGCGGAGGCGAACACTCCCGTTCCGATTCACTCTCGACCTCCAGCCGTGCTCAACGAACGCGATCCGCCCGTGCCGGTGGGGCGCGGGCTACGCGGAGTTGTTGCATCGAGAGTGGCCGGGAACGCCCTGCTTCATTCATCCGAACGTACAAACCGCCCGATCGCGCCATGCCGACCATCGGTCGGATCGCGCGATCGGGCGGTTCGCCCTACCGTGTGAAACCTCGTGCGGGAACCTCGTGCGTGCCGGCGCTCAGCCGGCCGGGGTGCCCGCCGTCCCGCCGCCCAGCGCGCTGCCCTTGACCCAGGTCGCCCAGTCGACGCTCCAGCCGCCGAGCCCGTTGCCGGCCTTGACGGTCTTGTCGGTGCTGTTGATCACCTCGACCGGGTCACCCTGGGTGACCAGATCGAAGAACGTCTTGGCGTTCGAGGCGCCCAGCCCGATGCAGCCGTGGCTGTCGTTTTGCCGACCGAACTTGCCATCGTTCCACGGCGCGCCGTGGGCGTAGGTGCCGGACGCGGTCAGGTGCACCGCGTGCCGGACGTTCTTCATGTTGTACGCGGAGCCCAGACCGACCGTCTCGGAGTCCATCGTGATGCCGTCGACCTTGTCCAGCACGACCATCGTGCCGCCCCAGGTCGGGTAGTTCGGCCCGCCGGCCGAGATCGGCAGGTCCTCGATCCGGGACCCGTCCTTGCTGACCACCATGTGCTTGGACTTGAGGTCCGCGGTGGCCACGAGCGAGCGCCCGATGGTGAACTTGATGTCCTTGGTCTGCTTGCCGTACAGACCCGGCGCCGCCTTCGCGCCGGTCAGGTTCGCCTTGAGGTTCACCTTGGTGCCGCTCGCCCAGTACTTCTCCGGGCGGTAGTCGATCCGGTCGTTGCCGTCGAGGTCCTTGAGCCAGGACCACGAACCCTGCACCGCCGGCTCCGCGACCACCTTGAGGTTGCGCTCGATCGCGGCCTTGTCCTTGATCGGCTCGTTGAACTTCAGCGAGATGATCGCGCCGACGCCCCACGTGCTGTCCGGCTCGATGTTGAAGTCGGCCACGAACGTGTCGTCGGCGGCCTTGGTGTTGAACTTGCTCTGCGCGGTGACCTCGGCGCCGTCGGCGTTCGCGGCCTTGGCCGCCACCGTGTAGGCACCGCCGTTGGCCAGGGGTGCGGCCGGCTTCCAGCCGATGCCGTCGGGGCTGAGCTGCCCCTCCACGGTCTTGCCCTTGGCGTCGGTGACCACGACCGAGGTCAGCTTGCCGCCGGTCGCGTCGACCTTGAGGGCGCCGTCCGTCTCCACGCTCTTGGTGCCGTCGGCGGGTGTGATCGCGATGGTGGCGGGAGCCGCCGCCTTCTTGTTCGGACCGGTGCCCGAACCACCGGAGTTGCCTCCGGTCCCACCCGAACCGGTCTTGCCGCCGTCGGACGAGCAACCTGCGATGAATATGAGCGGCGCCACCATGAGTCCCGCGAAGAGGCGTATTCCGCCGCCCGCTACCCCCGTGCGCGATGCTCCGTGTATCCGGGGCACGCGTGTTCCTCCCTCGTCCTGGAACTCCCTTGCGTCCATTTGACGCTTCGACCCCCGGTCGGGGTTGCTACGACCGGCGAACAGTCACACACCGGTGACATTCGGGGGATCTTCAAGGAAGTCCTCTGTAGATACCACACAAGGCCGATCACCCATTCGGGTGATCGGCCTTGTGGCGAAACCGTATTGCGAAGGTTGCGAATCGGTAGCGCTAGTAGCGCTGGTCCGCCCCCCGGTAGAACTCGAAGACCCAGCCCCAGACGCCGATCGCGACGATCGGCGCGGCGAACATCGCGAGCCACCAGCCGAAGATGACGCCCAGGAACAGCAGCGCCGAACCGACCGCCAGCATCAGCGGCTGCCAGCTGTGCGGGGCGAAGAAGCCCAGCTCGCCGGCGTCGTCGGCGATCTCGCCCTCTTCGTTGTCCTGCGCGAGCAGGTCCATCCGGCGCGCGGTGAAGATCAGGTAGAACCCGATCATCAGCGACAGACCGAAGGTCAGCGACAGCGCGGTGGTACCGGTCGGGTCCTCGGAGAGCACCCAGTAGACGATCGTCACCGGCAGCAGGAACACGGCCAGGACGGCGAACAGGACACCGTTGAACTTCACTTCTCGGCTCCCTTCGGCGGCTCGGGCAACGCCTCGGAACGCTCGTCGGTGAGGTACTCCAGCGCGGCGATCTCCGGGTGGTGGAGGTCGAACGCGGGAGCCTCGGAACGGATCCGCGGAATGCTCGTGAAGTTGTGCCGCGGCGGCGGGCAGGAGGTCGCCCACTCCAGCGAACGACCGTAGCCCCACGGGTCGTCCACGGTGATCTTCTTGCCGTACTTGTGCGTCTTCCAGATGTTGTAGAAGAACGGCAGGATCGACAGACCCAGCAGGAACGAGCCCAGGGTCGAGATCGTGTTCAGCGTGGTGAAGCCTTCCGAGTCCAGGTAGTCCGCGTACCGACGGGCCATGCCCTCGGCACCCAGCCAGTGCTGCACCAGGAACGTGGTGTGGAAGCCGATGAACAGCGTCCAGAAGGTGATCTTGCCGAGCCGCTCGTCGAGCATCTTGCCGGTGAACTTGGGCCACCAGAAGTGGAAGCCCGCGAACATCGCGAACACCACGGTGCCGAACACCACGTAGTGGAAGTGCGCCACCACGAAGTAGGTGTCGGAGACGTGGAAGTCCAGCGGCGGCGAGGCCAGGATGACGCCGGTGAGACCACCGAACGCGAAGGTCACCAGGAAGCCGACGGTCCACAACATCGGTGTCTCGAAGGACAACGAGCCGCGCCACATGGTGCCGATCCAGTTGAAGAACTTGACGCCGGTGGGTACGGCGATCAGGAACGTCATGAAGGAGAAGAACGGCAACATGACCGCGCCGGTCGGGAACATGTGGTGTGCCCACACGGTGACCGACAGGCCCGCGATCGAGATGGTCGCGGCGATCAGGCTCTTGTAACCGAACATCGGCTTGCGCGCGAAGACCGGGATGATCTCCGACACGATGCCGAAGAACGGCAACGCGATGATGTACACCTCGGGATGGCCGAAGAACCAGAAGAGGTGCTGCCACAGGATCGGTCCGCCGTTGGCCGGATCGAAGATGTGGGTGCCGAACTTGCGGTCGGCCTCCAGCGCGAACAGCGCGGCGGCCAGGACCGGGAACGCCATCAGGACCAGGACCGAGGTCAGCAGCACGTTCCAGCAGAAGATCGACATCCGGAACATGGTCAGACCGGGCGCGCGCATGCAGATGATCGTGGTGATGAAGTTGACGGCACCGAGGATGGTGCCGAAGCCCGACATCGCCAGACCCATGATCCACATGTCACCGCCGATGCCCGGCGAGCGGACCGCGTCGGACAGTGGCGCGTACGCGAACCAGCCGAAGTCGGCGGCACCCTGCGGGGTGATGAAGCCGGCCACCGCGATGATCGAGCCGAACAGGTAGAGCCAGTAGGCGAACATGTTCAGGCGCGGGAACGCGACGTCGGGCGCGCCGATCTGCAGCGGCATGATCCAGTTCGTGAAGCCGGCGAACAGCGGCGTCGCGAACATCAGCAGCATGATCGTGCCGTGCATCGTGAACGACTGGTTGAACTGCTCGTTCGACATGAACTGCGTACCGGGGCGGGCCAGCTCCGCGCGCATGAGCAGCGCGAGCACACCACCGATGCAGAAGAAGACGAACGAGGTGATCAGGTACATCGACCCGATCGTCTTGTGGTCCGTGGTCGTCATCCACTTGATGACGATGTTCCCGGGCTCCTTGCGGCGGACCGGCGGAGGTCCGTCCGGGGCCACGGTCTGTGGCTCACTGAGGATTGTCACTCGTCACTTCTTCCCGTGCGCTTCAACGGGGGCCGGCTCGTTGATCTTGCTGCGCAGCTCGCCGGTCTGGCCCTTCGCGGCCAGCTCCTTCAGGTGCTGGACGTATTCGGCCTTGTCCACGATCTTCACGTTGAAGAGCATGCGCGAGTGGTCCACACCGCACAGTTCGGCGCACTTGCCGCCGTACGTGCCCTTCTTCGTCGGGACGACCTCGAACTTGTTCGTTCGGCCCGGGATGATGTCCTTCTTGTAAAGGAAGTTCGGGACCCAGAACGAGTGGATGACGTCCGGCGAGGTCAGATCGAACCGGACGGACTCCTTCACGGGCAGGTAGAGCGTCGGCGGCTTGCCGGGCGTGCCCTGCTCGTAGACGTCGACCGTGCCGTCGGCCGGGTCGCCCTTGTAGTTGAAGGACCAGCTCCACTGCACACCGACCACGTTGATCACGTTGTCGGGATTCTTGGAGAGTTCTTCGAGCTTGGTCTCGTCACGCGCGGTGAAGTAGAAGAAGACCGCGATCATGATGCCGGGGATGACCGTGTACAAAACCTCGATGGGGAGGTTGTAGCGCGTCTGCGGCGGGATCTCGATCTTGGTGCGCGACCGGCGGTGGAACGCGACGCTCCACAGGATGAGCCCCCACACCACGGCCCCGACGATCAGCGCTGCAATCCAGGCGCCCTGCCAGAGCGACAGGACTCGCGGACCCTGCTCGGTGACAGGGTTGGGCAGGCCGAGTCTCGGCAGGTCCTTGGAATCGACGGAGCAGCCGGTGGCGGTCGCAATGACGAGGCCCAGAGCCAGCAGCTGCGGCACCCTGCGCCGCATCCAGCGCCGCGGCGAGCGGTCGGAGCCGTAGGGACTCACGTAGCGCCTTCCCGAATGTCTCGCCCGCGCGCGAGTCGAGGTGGGGAACTTTTCTTCCCTGGCGACCCGTTGCGCGGACAGGTATGGATGTTTCTGCGGGCCAAACCCTACTCCAGCCCTATTCGGGTCGCGCGCGGAGGTCTGGTGTGGCGGACCGGGTAGATGTGCCGGTGCGTCCGTTCGGGCGAACGGCCCGAACGTGTCCGGGATTCGGGTATTGGCTACGGTCCGACGCATGGCGTATTTCGACGCGGCCTCCACCGAACCGCTGCACCCGGCCGCGAAAGCGGCCTTCCTGAGCACTCTCGACGAGGGCTGGGCCGATCCCGCGCGCGGGTATTACGACGGCCGACGAGCCCGAATGCTCCTCGACGCCGCACGGGAGACGGTGGCATCCGTACTGGGCACTCGATCTGATGAAGTGTCATTCACCACATCCGGGACACAGGCGGTCCAGTTGGGCATGCTCGGCGTGCTCGCGGGCCGTCGTCGGGTGGGCACGCACCTGGTCCTCGGCGCGGTCGAACACTCCTGCGTATTGCACACCGCGGACGCCCACGCGGCTCGTTCGGAGCAGCGTGGCTCGGTCGCGGAAATCACCCGGACGGGGGTGGACCGTACGGGCCGCCTCGACGTGTCGGCGTTCGGCTCGGCCCTTCGTTCGGACACCGCGCTCGCGTGCGTGCAAAGCGCCAACCACGAGGTGGGTACGGTGCAGCCGATCGCCGAGGTGGTGACGGCGTGTCAGGCGGCGGGCGTGCCGCTGCTGGTGGACGCCGCGCAGTCGGTGGGCCGGCTGTCGGTGCCGGACGGCTGGTCGGTGCTGACCGCGAGCGCGCACAAGTGGGGCGGTCCGGCGGGGGTCGGTCTGCTCGTGGTGCGCAAGGGCACCCGCTTCTCGTCGTCGCTGCCCTACGACGAACGCGAGGCGCGCCGGGTACCCGGCTTCGAGAACGTGCCGGCCATCGTCGCGGCGGCGGTCGCGCTGGGTGCGGTGAGCACCGAGTCGGCCGAGGAGGACCGCCGACTGTCCGGCCTGATCGACCGCATCCGCACCCGCGTTCGCGAGACGGTGCCCGATGTCGAGGTGGTCGGCGATCCGGTCGACCGACTCCCGCACATCGTCACCTTCTCCTGCCTGTACGTCGACGGCGAGGCCCTGCTGACCGAGTTGGACAAGGCCGGCTTCGCGGTCTCCTCGGGCTCTTCGTGCACGTCATCGACGCTGACCCCCAGCCATGTCCTGGAGGCGATGGGGGTGTTGTCCCACGGCAACATCCGCGTATCGCTGCCGCGCGGCACGGCCGAGGCCGAGGTGGACCGCTTCCTGGCCCTCCTCCCACCCCTGATCGCCGACCTCCGCGCGACAGTCGCCCACACCCCCACGCCGGCAGCCCCCGAAGCCGCGGCCGAAGGCGTGATCGTCAACGCCCTCGGCCGCCGCTGCCCGATCCCGGTGATCGAGTTGGCCAAACGCATCCTCGACGTCGAGGACGGCACCCTGGTCACCGTCCTCTCCGACGACGAGGCCTCAGCCCTCGACATCCCCGCCTGGTGCGAAATGACCGGCCACGACTTCATCCGCGCCACCCCCCACCCCCAAGGCACCGCCTACACAGTCCGCCGCCACCAAACCCCCACCCCACCCAACGCCTGAGCCAAACCACACCCAACCCAACGCCAAACGCCGGCCGGGCCCAATCAGCCCGGCCGGCGCATGAGGCCACTCAGCCCCGCCGGCGCTTGAGGCCAAGCAGCCTCGCCGGCGTTTGAGGCGAACCCAGCCCGGCCGGCGCATGAGGCCAAAAACCCGGCTCACCCATGCCAAGACCGCC
>NZ_JBHZAV010000040.1:36427-65741 GCF_042754445.1 Embleya sp. NPDC059213 | reverse complement strand
GCATCCCCCTTCGTACGGTCCTGGGTCCGACGGCCTCCCCCGCTTTTCCGGTGCGCGCGCGGCGCGCTGTCGGCAGGTACCCGTATCCCGGAAAGGAGCGTTCCGGACCTGGAGCCGTGTCTCACGGCAGTCGAGCGGGGGACCGTGCGGCGTTCCTCGCCACCGTCACCGCCCATGCGGCGCTCAACGCGGCGACCTCGGCGTGGGCCCGACACGAGGTCAGCGTCGAGTTCCGAAGTCCGACGCACGCGCCGTGGTCCGTGGATCCGGCGCCGGGCGCGGAACGCCGGGAGGCGCTCGCAAGTGCCTTGCGGTTGCTGATGGAACGGCTGCCCCCGGTCGAACGTGCGGTGTACATACTTCGGGAGGCTTTCGCGTACCCGTTCCGCGAAATAGCCGACCTCCTCGGCCTCAGCGAAGGAAACGCCCGGCAACTTGCGTTCCGCGCGCGCGGGCATCTTGCCCGACGACGGCATCGCCCGGTCGATCCCGCAGAGCTGGACGGGCTGTTGGAGGCCTTCCTCGACGCGGCTCGCACCGGCAACATGGCGCGCCTCATCGGTTTGTTTCAGGGGCTCCGCACCCCGACGAGCCATGGAACCCCCTCGGGGCCCGTGCCATCGCGGGGAGCAGCCCCGCGCTCCCGGACACCCTTCCCGCCGGATGTCCGAGCCGCCCGCACCGCTGCCCGGACGCTGGTGCATCATGGGGAAGACCCGGACTGAAGCGGGTCCGACCCTCTGACCTGCGGTGGTTCCCATGTCGAACGGCACTCCTCTGCGTTGGCTGCGTGGCCGGCGCAGCGAATGCCGGGCTCTGGACCAGGTGGTCGCCGACGCCAGGGCAGGTGACAGCCGTGTGCTGGTGCTGCGCGGTGAGGCGGGGGTCGGCAAGTCCGCGTTGGTGGAGCACATGGTGGGGAACGCGGCCGGATGCCGTGTCCTGCGTGTGGTCGGGGTCGAGTCCGAGATGGAGCTGGCGTTCGCCGGACTACACCAGCTGTGCATGCCGATAATGGGGCGGATCGACCGTCTTCCCGATCCGCAGCGGGATGCCTTGGCCGTGGCCTTCGGCCTCCGGGCGGGCAGTGCCCCGGACCGTTTCATGGTCGGGCTGGCGGTCCTCGGTCTGTTGGCCGACGTGGCGGAGGAACAGCCGGTCGTCTGTGTCGTGGACGACACCCAGTGGCTGGACCAAGCCTCCGCACAGACGCTGGCGTTCGTCGCACGCAGGCTCCTCGCGGAGCGGGTCGCCCTGGTGTTCTCGGCGCGCACGACGGTGCCTGCCGCAGGCGGCGATCCGCTGACGGGGCTGCGAGAGCTGACGATCGGCGGGTTGCGCGACGACGACGCGCGTGCGCTCCTGGACTCGGTGATCCCCGGACGGCTGGACGAACGCATCCGGGACCGCGTCGTCGCGGAGACCCGCGGCAACCCGCTGGCTCTGCTGGAACTGACCCGGGGGTTGACTCCGGCGGAGCTGGCCGGCTTCGGGCGTCCGGACGCGCGACCGTTGGCGAGCCGGATCGAGGAGAGTTTCCTTCGCCAGATCGGGTGCCTGTCCGACTCGGCACAGCGCCTGCTGCTGGCGGCCGCCGCAGAGCCGGTCGGGGACGTGTCGTTGTTGCGAAGGGTGGCCGAGCGGCTCGACATCGCGGCGGAGGTCGCGAAGGCGGTGGAGGCGTCGGGACTGATCGAGATCGGTCCGCGAGTGCGGTTCCGTCATCCGCTGGTGCGCTCCGCCGCCTACCACGGGGCCGATCCCGCGGTGCGCCGCGACGTGCACCGTGCGTTGGCCGAAGCGACCGATTCCGATTTCGACTCCGACCGCCGGGCCTGGCACCGGGCACACGCGGCGGTTGCGCCCGACGAGGCTCTGGCCGAGGAACTGGAGCGCTCCGCGGACCAGGCCAAGGCCCGCGGCGGCGTCGCGGCGGCGGCCGCCTTCCTCAGGCGCGCGACCGAACTGACGCCCGACCCGATCCGGTACGGGATCAGGGCTGCGACCGCCGCGCGAGCCACCTTCGACGCCGGCGCCCCCGACGCGGCACTCGAACTCGTCGCGGCCGCGGAAACGAGCCCCGTGAGTGAGCTCGAACGCGCACGACTGGCCCGGCTGCGCGCTCAGATCGTCTTCGCCCGCCGGCGCGGTGGTGAGGCTCTTCCGCTGATGCTCGACGCAGCCGGGCGACTGGAACACGGGGACAGCGCCCAGGCGCGCGAGGCCTATCTCGAAGCGATCGGAGCGGCGGTCTTCGGCGGTCGCCTCAACGGACCCGTCGGAGCGCGGGAGGTTGCCGAAGCTGCCCGCAGGGCACCGCGCGCACCGCAGCCCGGCAGGCCGGCGGACGCCCTCCTCGACGGCCTGGCGACATGGTTCACCGAAGGGTGCGCGCAAGGCGCGACGCTGTTGAAGCCCGCGCTGGGAGCGTTCCGAAAGGCCGCCGCACGCAATGAGGACGACGTCATGCGCTGGCTCTGGCTGGCGTGGCCGGTCGCCGGCGACATGTGGGACGACGAGACGTGGCATGTTCTGAGCACACACGCGGTACAGGCGGCCCGGGAAACCGGCGCGCTCAATTTCCTTCCCCTGGCACTCGCCTACCGCGCCGCCGTGCACGTGCACGCCGGAGAGTTCGACCTCGCCTCCACCTTGATCAACGAGTCCGACAACATCACCGAGGCAACCGGCAACTCGCCGCTGGCGTACGCCTCGCTTCTCCTCATGGCCTGGCGCGGTGAGGACGTCCAGGCGGCGGACGTGATCCTGAGCACCGCTCAGGACGCGACCGCCTGGGGTGAGGGGCGCGCGATCGGGCTGGGACATTACCTGCTGGCAGTGCTGTACAACGGCCTCGGCCGGTACCGGGACGCCCGAGGGAGTGCCGAACGGGCCGGTGAGCACGAGGATTTGGCGGTCGCCGGATTCACCCTCGTCGAACAGGTCGAAGCGGGCGTGCGCAGCGACGCCCCCGAGTCGGCCGCGTCGGCCCTGCGCCGACTCGAGGAACGGGTCGGCGCGCAGAGCACGGACTGGGGCCTGGGAGTGCTGGCCCGGTCACAAGCGCTGCTCAGCGAGGGCAAGGCCGCCGACCTTCTCTACCGCGAAGCCGTGGAGCGCCTGGAGCACAGCCGAATCGCCGTCCACCTCGCGCGCACCCACCTGGTGTATGGCGAGTGGCTGCGCCGCGAGAACCGGCGTGCCGACGCGCGCGAGCACCTGCGCACCGCCTACGAGATGCTGAACGGCTTCGGTGCGCGCGCCTTCGCCGAGCGCGCCCGCCGAGAACTTGCCGCCACCGGCGAGTCGGTCCGGCAGCGCACCGTCGACGTACAGGGGTCACTCACCACACAGGAAGTCCAGATCGCCCGGCTCGCCGCGGAGGGCAGGACGAACTCCGAGATAGGCGCCGAATTGTTCATCAGCCCGCGTACGGCCGAGTGGCACCTGCACAAGGTGTTCATCAAGCTCGGCATCACCTCGCGGAACAAGCTCCGCGATGCGCTGGCCGGCACCTGACGCCGACGAACGGGCACCCCTGCCCGGGCCGGCGTCGATGGTGCCGGGCGGAGATCTCCCACCCGGCACCTCCCGATCCGACGCTCAGCCTTGCTTTCCCTCGACGGCGTCGAGAATCGTGGCGGCCACCGCATCGGGCCGGCTTGCCGCGATCGCGTGCGAGGCGTCGGTGACCTCGCGGGTTCCGCGCGAGGAGGCGCGTTCGGCCATGAACCGCAGCGTCTCCACCGGGATGTTGAGGTCCGTCCCGCCGAAGACGAACCATGAGGGGATGGTCCGCCACGCCGGTTCGCCGGTCAGTCCGTCGGTCAGCGCCCGCTCGGTGACCGGGCGCTGGGTCGCCGCCATCAGGGCGGCCTCGTCGGCGTACAGGTCGGCGCAGAACTGGTGGTGGAACCGGTCCTCGGCGATCCGGAACTCGATGCCGCCGGAGGCCACCGGATACCCGGCCAACGCGTCGGCCAGGGTGCTGCCCGGGAACCTGCCGGACAACTGCAAGGCGGACTCGTCCGTCTCCGGGGCGAACGCGGCCACGTAGACCAGGGATTGAACCGCCGGCAGGCCGGCCGCGGCCTGGGTGACCACCAGACCGGCGTAGGAATGGCCGACCAGGACGACCGGGCGAGCGAGGCCGTCGACGACATCGCGTACGTACGCCGCGTCGTCCGCGAGTCCGCGCAGCGGATTCGCCACCGCGACCGCGTGCACCCCGCGGCCCTCCAGCAACCGGATGACACGGTTCCAACTCGCCGACTCGGCGAAGGCTCCGTGGACAAGGACGACGACCGGCCGGTCGGTGATGCTCACGAGTGGTCCTTTCCGGTGTTCAGGGCGTTCTTTGCCAGATAGGACCGCGCAGCCCGTGCCGGTGTGACAGATCCCGCGAAATCTCCCGTGCACGAATTTCGAACACCCGAGTCGGAAATCGTTCCTTTCCGCGCGGTCTTCTGCGTGTGGTGGGCGTGGACGAACTTCACCCCGACCTTCGGGATCGGCACGACGGTCTCCCCTGCCGGACGCATGGCCAGGGGTGGTCTCACCGGTCCCGAAGGCATCGACAGACCGCTGATTGGCGGCGGAAGGGTGCGGTGGCCCCCTGACTCGAAGTAGTGATCACACATTCATGCCGCTGCCGAGCCACCTCGCGCGGATGCCGATCGGCTGCGGCCCACCGATCATGAGCCGGTCCCACTCGGTGACCGCCATGCCGTTGGTGAGGTGGGCCAGGGCGTGTTGGATGCGCAGGAGCGTGCGCCACCGGTGGAAGCTCATGCCCGGTTCGGTGTGGAAGAGGCGGCTGAGGGTGCGCTCACTGGCTCCGGCGGCGCGCCCCAGTTCGGTCGGGGTTGCCGGCCGGGCGGGGTCGGAATGCAGGAGGTCGGTGACGGTGCGCAGCCGGTCGTCGTCGGGTTGGGGCAGGTGCACGGACTGCGCGGGGGTGTCGGAGAGCTCGTCGATGACCACGGCGAGCAGCCGTCGGTGGGCACCGGGGCGAGCCTCGGGCCGGTCGTCGGTCAGGGCCAGGACGGCCTCGCGCAGCAGTGGGCTGACGGCGAAAACGCTGGGATGTCCCGCGAGTTGGCCGCACAGTTCGAGCGGGATCGTCAGCAGGCGTGCGTCGCTGCGGCCGTAGAAGCGGTGTCCGTGGGCATAGCCGGGTGGCGTCCACGTCACACGGTTGGCCGGGGCCACCCAGGTTCCGCGCTCCGTCGTGGTGGCCGGTGTCCCGGCGGCAGCGTAGACGAGCTGGCCCTGGTCGTGGGTGTGGGGGCCGAGGCGGTAGCCGTGCGGCAGCCATCCGGCGCCACTGGCCGTGTCCCGCGGCTCTGCGGATCCTGGAGAAAGTTGGCGGTTTTCCGGCATCGGCTGTCAGTTTGCCGGTGGCCCGGAGGTTGGTGTGGGCCGGACAGTGGCTTTCATGAGCACCGACCACGAGGCTCCAGGCGATGGAGGCAGACAATAATGGCCCCCGCAACGCAGCGCCCACGCCGGCGGCGTGATGGTGCAACGAGCACGGCGACCCTACCGGGGCCGAACCGGTCGGCCGGTCGGTGCGGTGAGTTCCTTGGTCATGAAGACGCGGCCGGCGCCCGGCGGATCGCAGGGGACCTCTCCCAGGAGCTTCCACCCCTGTTTCCGGTAGAAGCCGGGGGCCTGGAAGGTGATGGTGTAGAGCACGGCCGTGCGGCAGCCGCGGGCGTGGGCCTCGTCCTCGGCCCGCCGCAGGATCTCGCTTCCCAGCCCGCTGCCTCGCAGCCGAGGCGGCAGGTGAAAGAGGTCGACGAAGAACAGCCCGAGCGAAGTGCGCCCGGTGAGCCCGCCGACCACCCGGTGCGTCTCGGGATCACGGACCAGGACGGCGAGCGCCTTGCGGTCGGCGATTCCCGTGTGCTCGATGTTGAAGCGGTCCAGCGCGTCGGAGATCACCGTGATGTCCGCCGGGGTGGGGGCGTCGGTGACCACGAGCTCCGTCCGGGGTTCGGGATGTGGTGACGCGGTGACGTTCGTGTCGGATGTGGTCACGGTTGCTCCGGTACGTGGGTGGAGGCGGCACGGCCTCGCGAGCGGATTCGGGGGCGGGGCCGGCAAGCCCCGCGCACGTGCCGACGCTAGGACGTGGACGCTTCGACGAACGTCGAAGGGACGTCGGCGACAATGACCGACGTGGACATTCGGCGCGCAGGTCGGGACGTAGGGGTGGACCTGGCCGGCGTGGCCAGGCTGCTGGCCGACGGGACCAGGGCCGCCTTCTGCCTGGCACTGCTCGACGGCCGGGCGTGGACGGCGAACGAGCTCGCGCGCTACGCCGGAGTCGCACCGTCCACCACGACGTCTCACCTGAACCTGCTCGTCGGTGGCGGACTCCTCGTCGAGGAGCGGCACGGACGCCACCGCTACGTACGGGTGGCCGACCGCAGGGTGGTCGAACTGATCGAGAGCCTTGCCGCGCTGGCCCCGCAGAGCAGCGCCCGACCGCGTTCGTTGTCGGCCTCCGGCCGACAGCAGGCGCTGGCCCGTGCGCGGCTGTGCTACGACCATCTGGCCGGAACCGTCGCGCTGGCGATCACCGACGCCATGGTCGAGCGCGGACTGCTGGAGTGGGGGACCGAGCCGGGCCTGACCGGCAAGGGCACCCTCTGGCTGACCGAGGTCGGTATCACCGTGCCCGGCGGCTCACGCCGACCGCCGGTGCGCGCATGCCTGGACTGGACCGAGCGCCGTCCCCACCTGGCCGGCGCAGTGGGTACCGCCCTGTGCGCCCACGCACTCGCCGCCGGATGGATGACGCGCGTCGGCACCACCCGCGCCCTCGTCGTGACGCCCGCCGGCCGTCGGGCATGGCACGACCACCTCGGCCTGCCGCCGGCGGACCTCTGATCCTGCGGCCGTCGTCGACAACGCAGACGCGGCCGGACCCCGGGCAGCGCGTCCGCCCGCAAACGCAACCCCGACAAGCGAGTCGGGGGGGGGGCCCCCCCCCCGGGCGGGGGGCCGCCCCCGACGAAGTGGCCCACTCCTTGCGGGAGTCGGTCCGCTGCGGCTGGGGCGCGCGGGTCGGCTCGGGCGGAGGAGCCGTGGATCGAGCCGACGGCTCAGGCGGGCTTCCAGCAATAGAGCATGCTGCCCCACGTGTACGCAAGGGCGCTGTCGACGGCGAACGGGTACTCCATCGTGAGCAGCGCCCCGGGGTTCTCGGGGCGGAGTTCGACGGTCTGATTGAACGTGCCGACGCGACGCCAGACACAGACGGTCCACCGGTACCAGCCGCTCTCCAGTTCCACGGCGTCCCGCCCGATGCTGCCGCCCGGCGTATCCAGGGTCCAGGCGTAGGTGCCCGCGTCCAGGTGGAGGCGGCGATCGGCGCACTTCGGCTGCGGAGACTGCGGCAGGAGCCCGTAGTCGTTCAGAAACTCGTGTTCGGTGGCGGACGCGGAAGCGGCGAACGGGCCCACTGCGGGCGTGAGGAGCAGGGAGAGGAGCAGCGAGAGGACCAGCGTGGGCAGGGTGAGGAGCCCGGACGATCTCCTGCGTGACATGCGTACCTCCGGTGAGTCGGCAATGGCGCGCCCATGACACCAGGTGCGATCGAATCCGGGCGAGATGCCGGCAGGGAAATGACCGCGAATCGTCGTCGGTCGGCCGAATGGCAACGCAACCGCCTTTCGGGCACGCCCTGTTCCCAGGACCTCGCCGGGGCACTCTCACGCCGATCTGTCGCAAACGACAGATCGGCGACAACTCGACGGGACGGGCGAGGGACAGAGATGGAACCGGCCGTTGACGAAGAACTCCGGCTTCAACGGCACAACGACCGTTGGGCGGTGGCCAGGGTTACCTCGATGTCGTCGCTCCAGGAGCAGACTTCCAGCCACGAGAGGTAGCCGCCCTGTGCGAAGACCAGGACCTCGCCGGGGCACTCTCCGTCATCCGTGAAGATCCGAGCCTCGGCCGCCACCACGGTGCCCGGGCCGGACGGCGCCGGCTCCACCGCTTCGGTATCGAGATCGAAGTACGCGGTGCCGCACCCACACGTGCAGCGTCCTCGCACGCGGATATGCGGAACCTGTCGGCGAAGTGCCACGTGGACAGGATCATCCTCGCCGAGAACGGCCTCCAGTACGAGGGCCACATCGGCGGGCAATGTCTCCGTCACCTCGTCACCGTACCTCCCGCCCGGAGACGGACGTATGATCGCGTGCGCGGAAGCGACCGGCGTTTCCGTCCGTGACCGGGGCCGCGTCGGGCATGTCGGAGTACGTCGCCTACATCACAACTACACGTGCCGGCTCGACAACCACCGCCCCCACGCCCCGGCGACCTTCCCCACATGTGATCCCCGTGCTTCGGGTCCGCTTCGATGCCGACCGGTCCCCCTTCCGCGACGGCGCGCATCGCGTCACGGTCGGGCCACCGGCCGCAGGCGCCGACGCGGACCGAAAGGCGGCGGAAACGCTGCTCCGGGACCGGTCCGGGGGCGGTGAGCCGATGTCCGGAGACGCCGTCGAGCGCGAGCATCGCGAGTATCGGCATGTCCGGAATCTGACCGAGGATGACATCGAGGCGACTGTTTCCGACGGCCCGGCGCGCCGAGGATGAACTGCACGGGCCCGAACGCGGGAGACGTTCGGCCCGGGTACGGCCGCCGCACCCTCGTGCGGCCGATCCTCCCTCCACGAAAGGTCACTACATGCGTGCATCCACCTCGCGTCCCACCGCCGACACCGGCCCCACCCCGCGCCGCCGGCGCGGCCTGGTCGCCAAGGCGATCGCGGCCACGGGCGCGGCACTCGTGCTCGGCACCACGGCGTTCGCCGGCAGCGCCGGGGCAATCGTCAACGGGCAGGACTCAAGCGAGAGTTACCCGTTCATGGCCTACCTTCCGATGAAGGCGGGGGGCGTGGACGCCGGGTGCGGGGCCACCCTGATCGATCGACAGTGGGTGCTCACCGCGGCGCACTGTGTCGACCCTGATCTGCCGATCCAACTGAACGGAACGGTGCGGATCGGCAGCGAGAACCGCGCGCAGGGTGGCACCGTTCGCGGCATCGACAAGATCGTGATGCACCCCGGCTACTCGCAGCCCGCCGACGAGGGCGGCTACAACGTGAACGACCTCGCGTTGATCCGCCTGGACCGGGCGGTCAAGGAGAAGCCGATCAAGCTCGCCAAGCAGGCCGGGCCGGTGGGCACGCCGACTCGGCTCCTGGGCTGGGGCACCATCGTCGACCCGGACCGGCTGGAGGACGCGATCTTCCCGAACCGGCTCCAGGAACTGGACACCCGCCTGGGCACCAGCGCCGAGTGCAACGGCCGCACCGACGCCACCCGCCTGTGCACGATCAGCCTGAAGCCCAAGGCCATGGCCTGCTTCGGCGACTCCGGCGGCCCGCAGATCCAAAAGAACCGCGGCGGCCGGTGGGAGCTGATCGGCACCACCTCGGGCGACGGCGACGGCAAGCCCGGCTGCGCGACGGGCCCGGGCCTGTACACGAACGACACCGCGTACAAGAGCTGGATCCACAAGACGATCCACAGCCGCAACTGAGCCGACTCGCCCTGACGCCCTCTACGGGCGATCCGCGCCGGGCGCGGGCGCGGTGCCATTTCCGGCCCGCACCGCGCCCGGCGCGGGAAGTCCCGCACGCCATCCACCGCCACCCACCACCTGCGCCATGCCGCGTTTCCACGGCACAGCGCAGGGATCTTCGACCGTCCACGACATCACGACGCGAGTCGGTGGCACTTGGCACCGGTGTCGTCCGCGCCCCACGCCGGCGGCGGTGAGGTGTCCCCGGCCGCGGAACGGCCCCGGCGCAGGTCTACTTGTCCGGAATACCGGCGTTGTCAGCGAAAGTGGCGCCGGTCGGTACGAACTCGCCCGGCCCCGGACGGCGTCCGTTCGAGTAGACGATGTCGATCAGCAGGATCCGGTCGTTGCCCGCCGTGCCGTCCTTGTCGGTGGACGTGGTGAGCCAGATGTCCCCGTCGCGGTCGACCTCCACGGTGCGCAGCCGGTCGTACGTCCCCTCGAAGTACGACTTCTGCTCGACCAGGTTGGAGGCGGAGTCGATGCGCAGCCGGTAGATCCGCTCACCCCGAGTGGTGGCCACGAACACGTGGTCGTTGATGATGGTCAGGCCGCTCGGCGAGGCGGACGACACCGGCCAGGTCTTCTTCGGCGCGATGTAGCCGGAGCAACTCCCCTCGGTGCCCTGACAGTTGGGCCAACCGTAGTTGCCGCCCTTCTGGATCAGGTTGACCTCGTCCATGATGTTGTCGCCGAACTCCGCCTGCCAGAGGCGTCCCTTGGAGTCGAAGTCCAGGCCCTGCGGGTTGCGGTGCCCGATGGACCAGACGGCGTTGCCGAACGGGTTGTCCGACGGGATCGAGCCGTCCGGGTTGATGCGCAGGATCTTGCCGTTGAGGGAGTTCTTGTCCTGCGCCCGGGAGTCGTTCTGGGCATCGCCCATGCCGGCGTACAGCTTGCCGTCGGGTCCGAAGCGAAGCCGCCCGCCGTTGTGGTACCGGCTCTTGGCCATGCCGGCGAGCAGCACCTTGTAGCCGCTGAGCGCGTTGTTCTCCAGCTTCATCCGGGCGATGCGGTTGCCGTCGGACGAGGTGTGCAGGAAGTACACGTAGTGGTCGGTGGCGAAGTTCGGGGAAACCTCCACGCCCATCAGGCCGCCCTCGCCGCCGGTGGTCTGGGAGTTGGGCACCTTGCCGAGCTTCGTCTTCTGGCCGGACTTGGTCAGCCGGTAGACGTCGAAGGTGTTCCGCTCGGTGTAGATCCCGGAGCCGTCCGGCAGGAACGCCACGCCCCAGGCGACGTCCACACCGTCGGCCAGGGTCTTCACGGTGCCCGGGTCGGGCGTGCCGCCCGCCTGGGAACCGGCGGTGGTGACGCTGATCTCCGGGCCGAACGCCGACCGGTTGCCCTTGGCGTCGAAGGCCCGCGCCTTGAACCTGTACGCCGTGTCGGCCTTCAGGCCCGCGACGGTCGTGGACGCGGTTTCCGAGGTGCCCGCGGCGGCGCCGTCACGGTAGATGTCATACCCCGTGACCTTCACGTTGTCGGTGGACGGCGTCCATGCCAGGTCGACGCTCGTCGCGGTCGTGGCGGTGGCGTGCAGACCCTGCGGGGCACTCGGCGCCTCGCTGTCGGGCGGTGCGGGCAGCGTGGCGATGGTGACCGCGTTGCTGGCGTCGGAGACGTTCGGGACGGCGTCGCGCGCGAAAACGGTCCAGTCGTAGTTGGTCTCGGGCGTCAGGCCGGTCACCGTGGTGGCCTGTGTGGAGCCGTCGACCTGCTTCATCAGTTGGCCGTGCTGGTAGACGTCGTACCCGGTGACCTTCACGTTGTCGGTGGACGCGTCCCACGCGAGGGACACGGATGTGGTGGTCGGCTCCTGGTCCTTGCGCAGGTTCTTCGGGGCCGTCGGCTTCTCGGTGTCGGCCGGGCCCTGCGGGGTGACGGTCAGGCTGTCGAGGTTGGGGCCGTCCGCACCCGAGGTGGTGGCGCGGATCTTGTTGGTGCCCGCAGCCAGTGCCGTCGTGACGGAGGCCGTCTTCCAGGTCGTCCAGGCGCCGGTGCCGGGGAAGGAGAGGTCGCCGGCGGTCTGGGTGCCGTTGACCGCGATGTGCAGCGGCCGGTCGACGGAGGTGCCGTTGGCGTATCGGAAGTCGAGCTTCGTGGCTCCCGGTTGCCCCGCCTCGACGGTGAACTCGACGTACGCGCCGGCGACCGCGTCGAAGTTCACGAAGCCGGTGCCGGTGTGGCCGGCGTGGTTGGACTCCACCTTGCCCTTGACGACTTGGGCGGCCTCGGCCTCGTACGTGGCGGCGCGAAGGAGGGGGGCCGAGTGCGCAGCGGGCAGGGCCAGGCAGAGCGATGCGGTGGTGGCCGCGGCTACCAGGGCGCCGAACGCCCTGGACGACCGGGATTTGATACATCTCACGGTGTCCTCCAGCGAAGAGGGGCTGAGCGCGGGGCGGCTCAGCGGCTCGTGGTGCTGCCCGGGCGGGTCCGCTGCAAGGGTCTTCGCGGCAAGCGATATCCGGCAACGGTCGTTCACGCGGGGGAAGTTGGCGCTGGACCTCGATAGTTAGGAAACTTTCCTAACTGGTGATGGAGCACGCTAGGCCCCGGCTGTGCACCTGTCAACGGGTCACGCGCCACCCAATCGGCGCCAACCACCGTGAAGTAATCGACACGGGTGATCATTCGAGCCCATCGAGCAGGATGGGGGAGCATTCGGACAGGCCGATCCCGCCGCCGATCCCGCCCGACCGGCCGCCGAACCCCGGCGTGCCCAAAAGGACGGTGAATAACCAGCACGAGACGGCAGAGCGAGCCCCGGGGTCTGCTCAGCCCCATGGAGCGTGTGGACGATTTCGTTCCGGATGGCGGCTCCGCGTCGGTCCCCGGCTCGGCGGCATCCTCGATCCCCTGCCCGGCGCCCCGTTCCTGCCGAGGAGATCGAGGATGCGGCACTCGCCGAGGGTGATCGACTCCGGTTCGGCCCGACGCGCCCTCGGCGACGCTCCTCACGCCGAGGCCGAACAACGCCCAAGCACGCCGCCGTCGCGATGCCGCCGCATGCCGCCGTTCGCCATCGACGGCATGCCTCCGGGGCCGTGAGCACGGCCCCGCTCACCGCCCCCCACGACGCTCCTCCGTCGCAGTCCTCGTCCGCGTCGTCGGCGCGCCACGGGGCGAAGCCGTCACCGTGCTCGCGGCGGTGGAACGCCGGAGCGAACACGTGGCGGGAGACGTCGAGGAGGTCAGGTGGTGGGAGTCAGGCCGGTGGGGACCTGCCATTGGTAGCGGCGTCCGTTGTCGTGGTCCGCCGAGAGCGTGGCGTTCATGGGCGGGCGTGGGCAACGCGAGCCCGGGCGTGCGATGTTCGAAAAGTCCGCGACACCGAACCCGGCCGGAGCAAGCCCGGTGAGCTTCGTCAGCACGCTCGCGATTCATCGGGCAGTCGCACGACGGCCACACCGGCCTGGGACTCGCCGAACCCCCAGCCTGCGACCAGGGAGCAACCGACCGCTTCCAGGACATCGGCCCACGGCCAGTGGTCGGTACCGCAGTAGAAGCCGCCCTCGCTGCGCGCGTCCTCCTCGCTGAGGCAGAGCATGCGGAGGTGATCGCGGAGCGCGGGATGCGCAACCGCGCTCAGGCTCGCTTCCCAGGGCTCGGCCGCGGTGCGAACGGCACTCATGTCGCGGATCGACACCAGGTGCGCGGGGCCGCGCTCGGTGAACGTGGCGGCCCGCATCGCGTCGGTCGCAGTGCCATCGGTGGCGACGCGCAGCAGCACGGAGAGCCAACCGTTGAGCTTCTTGCATTCCATGTCGGTCAGGTCGACCCCGTGGCGGCCCAGGAGGATCCCCAACTCCGCGCCATGGACCAGGACTTCACCGGCTTCATCGATCGACGAAACGGTCCGCAAATCGGCGACGAAGGCATCGTCGAACGGCCGAGGTCCCTTGTGCCCACCCGCACCCCACGGTCCCGTTCCGGCCAGAAGGTCGGCGTCGAAGCGGAACAGCGACCCGCTCAGGTCGAACCGCCATGCCCACGGCGAGAAGGGGTACTCCCCGTCCGGATCCGGCAACCGCCTCGACTCCCGATCCACCAGCGCACCGGGGGTGGCCCAGGAATTCGGGAAGAGGAACTCGTCGAGAGAGTCCGAGGCGTAGTACACCCCGTATCCGGCAGCGGGATCGACGGCGGGCCGGCCACCGAGCAGTATCTCGAAGGCACCGGTCAGCGCGGCATCCCACCCGCCGGGGTCGGGCATCGAGGTCGTCTCGGAAGTCACGATGAGCGCTCCTTGAAATCGCGTCGCATGGGTCGATGCAAGGTACCGCCCGCCGGTGACACTCCGGGGACCCGACAACGAAGTCCGCTTCGAAGGCGCGTTCGGTGAGCGCCCGTTCGACGTCGACGGGCACGCCGTCTTCGTTCCTTCCGCAGTGGGACCTTCCGGGTTCTCCCATGATTCCCCCAAATGTGACTGTGCTCGGAACACGCGCCCTTAACGTGATTTCCGCCGATGGAGCGGGAGTTCACGAACGAGACCAGGGGGTGGGTCCGTGTCGACCGATCGGATGTCCAGGGTGATCGTGGTGGCGAGCGGTGTGCTGGTGGCCGCAGCGCTGACCGGGTGCGGTGGGTCGTCGTCGGGCCACAGGACCGCGGACGCCGCGACGACCACGTCGCGACCGGGCGCCGCGGTCCCCGGGGCGACCGCCGCGGGCACGTCGGGCGGCGCGAACAGCGGTGGCTCCGAAGCCGGTTCGGGTGTTCCGACGGCACGGCAGCCTGCCGCTTCCACGTCGGCCGGAGGCGGCTCGGGCGACAACACGGCGTTCTGCGCCGACGCGGTCAAGACCATGGCGACCGACGACAAGCTCCACAACGGCCTACCCGACGCGCAGACCCTGGAGGTGTGGGACCGCATGAACAAGGAGGCGCCCGCCGCGATCGGGAGCAGCGTCGACAACGTCGACCGACAACTGCACCAACGGGCCGACCACGGCACGATGGACGACATCAGTGGCTTCGCCTCGGCCTACCAGTCGGTGCTGCAGTGGGTGGGCGGGAACTGCGGTCTGACACGGTCGTAGCGCGGGCACGGAACCGAAGAAGCCGTGCTCTGCGGTCTGTTCCCCGTGTGACACCCTGGCGGTCGCCGCCGCCCGTCGACTCCCGGCCGACCACGCCGTCGCAGTCTGCAACGAGGTGTCCCTCCCCGGGTGTGGGCGCTGGGAATGGTGGGGGTGCGCGACCGTGTCCTTCCGGGGATCGAGTGCGCCGCCCCGGAGGCGTTGCGGATCAACGGTGGTCGGGGGTGGGGGTGTTGCCGTGGTGGAGGTAGGCGGTGGTGCCCTCGGCGAGGGCTTGGGCGCAGGCGTGGAGGCGGCGGGCCATGTGGGGGGCCATCCGGGTGTCCCATTGGTCGGGGGTGGCGAGGTGCCAGGCGGTGAGTTCGCCGGCGGCGAGGCGGATGTGGGCGCGGGCGTGGGCTTCGGTGACGAGGCCGCCGTCGAAGAGGTGGTTCGCCAGAGCGGGGCGGCCGTCGGGTTGGGGCGGTACCCAGTCGACGGCCAGGAGTCGGCCGGGGGTGACGTCGAGGCCGAGTTCCTCCGTGATTTCGCGGCGTGCGGTGTCCCAGGGGTATTCGCCCTCGTCCATGGCGCCGCCGGGGATCTCCCAGTGGCCGTCGCCGTAGGCCGGTTCGACCAGCAGGATGCGGCCGTGGGCGTCGTGGAGGATCGCTCCGGCGCTGCCGATGTGGCGGGGCAGCGTGGCGTAGTACTCGGCGGGGGGAAGGTGGTGGGCCATGGGCGCGAGGCTAGTGCGTGGCCGCGTCGGGTCGTGGTCGCCCGGCCACGACGCCGCCCCTGTCCGGGTGGTCGGACAGGGGCGGCGCGCCTGGTGCGTGGTCACACCGCGAGTCGGTGCACGCTTCCGTACGTCGTCCCCGCGAACAGCCACCGGCCGTCGGCCGACACGGTCAGCGACGACACCGACGGCTCCGGCAGGTTCCTGGTGATCGAGCCCCAGGTCCGGCCGCCGTCGGTGCTGCGCAGCACCCCGAGCGCCGGCGTGTGGTAGTAGTGCGAGCCCGCGAACACCGTCGAGCCGTCCGGGGTGAACGTCAACGAGCCCAGGTAGCCGGTCAGGTCGCCGGCCACCTTCGTCAGGTGCTTGCCGTCGTCGGTGGTCACGTAGATCGCGTCCCTGGCGGCGATGACCGCGTGGCCCGGGGTGCGCGGGTTCAGCGCGATCGCGCTCACCCAGCCGTCGAGGACCTTGTGCAGGGTGACGCCGCCGTCGGTGGTCCGGAACAGCCCGTCCGGGCCGCCGAGCCAGGCGCTGTCGGGGTCGACCCGGTCGACGGCGACACTGGTGAAGCCGTTCAGGTCGTCGTGCCCGTTCTGGACCAGGGACTCACCGCCGTCGTTGCTGGTGTACACGGCCGACGGCGAGTGGGTGGCGACGTACAGCCGCTTCGGGTCGGCGGGGCTGACCGAGATGGCGAGTGCCTTGCCCGGCACGGCTGTCTGGAGGGTGGTCCACCGGCGACCCGCGTCGGTCGACTTCTCCAGGTAGAAGCAGGGCTGCTCGTCGTTGCAGGTATTGCGTACCCGGTACACCGTCGAAGGGTTCGACGGGTCGGTGGCCAGGCCGTCGACCCGGTTGCCGAAGGTGTGCGGCGCGGTGTCGGAGAAACCCCATTCCTGGTACCCGAGCGGCAGTTGCCGCTTCAGTGGCGCGGACGACTGGTAGCTGCCGGTCATGGTGCCGGCGACGATCGCCGGGCCCGACGCGCCCCGGGTGACGGTCAGGGACAACACCTCGGAGCCGGGCACCCCGATCCGGCGGAAGGACTGGTGGTCGTCGGTGGTGTAGATGCCCGCGCCGGCCGAGATCACGTCCGTGCCGGGCCGTCCGGGGAAGGTGCCGGTGGCCTCGTACAGGTCGATGCGGTCCAGGCCCGCCTCGGCGCGCCAGGTGCGGCCGTTGTCGCGGCTGCCCCATTGCTCCATCTCACCGGTGGACCGGTTGACCTGGATGTGCAGCCGGCCCGAACCGTCCACGATCGCGGCCAGGACCACCACGTCGGTGCCCCACGGCCCGCGCAGCGCCCGCCAGTGCGCACCCCGGTCGGTGGAGACCTGCGCGACCTGCAGGTCACCCCTGGCGACCAGGGTGCCACCCGTGCCGGTGAACTGATCGACACGTGCGCCGGTCGAGCCGGGGCGGGGCAGCTTCACCGGGGTCCGCGCGCCCTGGCGGAGCACCCAGACATCGGCGCCGGAGGTGAAGTAAAGGTCGGACCCGGTGAACTTCGGGTTCCGGGCGTCGGTGGGGGCACCGGGCAGCAGCCGCCAGGTGTTGCCGTGATCGGTGGAGATGCGCACACCGTCGCCGGCCGTGGCGTACAGCCGCGCGCCCGTCGGGTCGAACACGACTCCGCTGACCCGGTCCGGGGTGTCCAGCACTTGGCTGAACGTCCTGCCGGCGTCGGTGCTGCGCAGCACGTACCCACGCCAGTGGTCCCGCTCCACGCCGGCGGCGAACACCACGTCGGGCCGGACCGGGCTGGCCGCGACGCCACCGGCGTCCGTGGCGTTCACGGGCAGTGCGTTGCCCTGCTGCCAGGTGGTGCCCCGGTCGTCGGTTCGGAAGACGACGTTGCCGATCGGGGTCAGCACGTAGGCCCGTGCGGGCCGGGCGGGGGTGAACGCCAGTTTGCCGCCGCTGCCGTTCGGGCCGACCTGCCGCCACTCGTTGCCTCGGGTGGTCAGGGACGTCGGTGGGTCGGCGGGGGCCACGGGTTCCGCTCCGGCGGGCACCGCGCCGAACGCGCCGAACACGGTGCCGAAGGCCACCGCAGCGATCAGGAATAGTCGGCGCCGGGACAGCTTCGCTGAACCCGACCGTGAATGCTGTGCGTTGAACATTCCGTCTCCCATGGGGCCGGTGGTGTGCTCTTTGTAGTCGCGCCTCCCGACGGTCGGCCAGGTGTGGCCGGTGTCCGGTTGCGGCCGGCGCCGGAATCGGCCATGCTCGCTCGCCATGGAAAAGGACGAGCTCGTGTTCGGCGCAGTCGGGGTCGCGCCCTTCGACGAGCGGGTCTACCGCACCGTTCTGGCCGGACCGCCGGTAACGGTGCGCGACTTGGCGGAGCGCACCGGCTCGGGTGTCGAGAGGCTGCAGTCGGCCCTCGCCCGGCTGCGCGGCCACGGTCTGGTCAGCCGACTCTCGGGCCGCCCCACCCGGTGGGCGGCCGTCAGCCCCACCGCCGCCCTTGCCGCCCTGGTCCGCAACGCCCACGCCGACCTCGGCAGGGTCACCGAGACGGCCGCCGAACTGGAGGCCGTCTACCGCGCGCTCGGCGAGGCCGCCCGCCCCGGTGAGGGCGTCGAATTGCTGACCAGCGCCGACGAACTCGGCCGGTGGTTCGCCCGACTCCAGCAGGAGGCCACCGAGGAGATCATGAGCCTGGACCGGCCGCCGTACGTCCTCGCCCACGGCAACCCGCTCCAACACACCCTTTTGGGCCGCGGGGTCCGGTACCGCACGATCTACGCCCCCGAGTCGTTCGCGACACCCGGCAACCTCGACGACGTGACCGGCCTGTCGCAGGCCGGCGAAGAGGCCCGGGTGCTCGCCGACATCCCGCTGAAGATGTCCGTCGCCGATCGCCGGATCGCCCTGCTGCCCCTGCACCTCGACTCGCCCATCACCCGCAGCGTCGTCATCCGCGGCACCACCCTGGTCGACGCCCTGGTCACCCTGTTCGAAGGGCTCTGGACACAGGCCGTCCCACTCACCGCCGCCGGCCCCCAGGAGTGCGACCCGCTCGACGCCGAGGACCGGCGGATCCTGAACCTGCTGCTGTCCGGGCTCAAGGACGAGACGATCGCCCGGCAGTTGGGCACCAGCACCCGGAGCCTGCGGCGGCGAATGCGGGTGCTCCTCGACGAGTTGGGTGCGGAGAACCGGTTCCAGGCCGGGGTGCAGGCGGTACGGCGCGGCTGGGTGTAGCGCCGGCCGCCCGGGCCGGGAGCACAGAAGAACGCCCCTGCGGGTCCCGACGTTTCGACTTTTCGACGCGGGTCAGACGATCTCGCCGGTGCAGGATCCGTGGGGGCCGCACGCGTAGCAGGTGTATCGCATGCATCCGGTGCACACGCCGATGTTCTCCAGGCGGTAGGTGTCCCGGCAGGTCTCGCACCCGACGCGCTCGCGCAGCATGATGTTCCAGCCGTCGTCGCCGCCGATGAAGTCGTAGGAGACGCCGATGAATTCCCCCCATGCCGGGTCGTGTTCGGCCCAGTGTCGGAGGTACCAGGAGTAGACGGCGAAGAACGCCTTGCCGGTCACCAGGTGGTCGCGGCCCCGACCGTCTCGGATCCACACCTCGACGAGTCGCCCGATGCGCTCCCCGAGGGGCAGTGCACCGCCGAGAACGGCATCGTTGTTGTTCCTCGTCGTCATGGCCACAGTATCCGGGCGGACCCGCCTCGTGGGCGACGACATCGGGCGGCCGATCAGGTTCTGCGCGAGATGACCATGATGTATTCACAGGGAGCGTTCGTTCGGTTGGCGAAGCCGTGGGCCGCGTCGGCTTGGAAGAACAGGGAGTCGCCCGTGTTCAGGGTCTCGCCGATCCCGCCGATCGCGACGGTGAGGGTGCCTTCGAGCACCACGAGTTGTTTCTCCGTGCCCGGCGGATAGGCGGGCAGCAGCCCGGTGGAGACCTGCGCGGGGAGGTGGTGGACCACCATCTCGGCTCGTCCCGCGCCCGGGGCCGCCGAGACGATGTGCCGCTCGAAGCCGGTTTCCGGGTCACGGAAGACGGGGCGATCGTTCCTGTGCATGACGACCGCCACACCGGACGCGGCAGCCGCCGGCGCGCCGATCAGGTCCGAGAGCGACGCGTCGAGCGCGTGGGCGATCCTGGACGCGACGCCGATCGTCGGGCTCTTCTCGCCGCGTTCGACCTTGGACAACATCGCCCGACTGACCGACGACCGGGTGGACAACTGCTCCAGCGTCAGGCCCGCCTCCTCGCGACGTCGCCGCACGTTGCCGCCGAACACGCCGGCCGGGTCGTCGCCCCGGTGTGCCTCGGGCGCGTTTTCGTCCTGCTCGGTCACCGTGCTCCTCGATCGATGCGTACCCCGCCGCCCACAGTGTAGGGTTTCTCCTATAGAAGATCTGATCTTCCATCGGAGACGCACGGTGTGCGCCCGACACGACGGAGGGGTTCCATGCGTTTGATCTCCAGTGGCCGGCTCCATGCCACGTTCGAACTCGGCGACCTGCGGGTGACCTCGTTGCGGGACGGGTACATCGACATGCCGCCGACCCGGCTCCGCGACGAGGACGGGTGCGTGCTCGACGAGTTGCCGGCCGCCGTCCCGCTGGCCGGCGACAACCTGCGGCTGTCGGTCAACGCCTTCTTCGTCACCGACGGCACGCGCTCGGTTCTCGTCGACACCGGCGCGTCCGACGCCTGGCACGACCCCACCATGGGATTGCTCCACGAGGCGCTCGACGAAGCGGGCATCGACCGCACGGAGGTCACCGACGTGGCCATCACCCACAGGCACGAGGACCACGTGAGCGGCCTGATCGCGCCCGACGGTTCGCAGGCGTTCGGCAGACTCGAGCGCGTGTGGATCGGCGCGGGCGACACCTCGGTGTTCACGGGGCGGCTCGCGCCGATCCGCGACCGGGTCGTACCCGTGTCGGAGAAGGTCGCGATCAACGACTGGACCACCGCGATCCCGACACCGGGCCACACGCCCGGTCACACCGTCTACGCATTCGGGAGCGACACCGGCCGCCTGCTCGCGTGGGGCGACACCGTCCACGTTCCCACGCTGCAATTCGATCGGCCGAACGTGTCCTGGGAACTCGACGGCGACCAGTCCCAGGCCCGCGCCGCGCGCGCGGCACTCCTCGAACAACTGACCCGACCACACCACTTCGTGGCCGGCGCCCACCTCGACTCACCCGGCATCGCCCGCGTGACCCCCTCCGGCGACGGTTACGCGCTGGAATACCTCGCACCACCGATCGGCTGATCGAGCCCGCCGGGGACCGGGCCGGCCGGCCGCAACCGCTTTCCCGCACGGTCGACTCTCTTCACGCAGAGGGTACGGACCAACCTCGGTACTACCGCCCGCGATGACGGCCCCGGCATTTATCCTCGGGTGAGGCGCCCGCCCGGAGTCGGGCCGGGGTCGGGTGTGCCGGGGGACGGAGGGCCATGCAGTTTCGAATTCGGGTCGAGCACGACGTCGCTGCGGAAGGCAGCCGTCTCACCGCCGAGTTGGCCGATTGGCTCGCGGAACACCCGCGTGTGGGGCCGTACATGCGGATCCGCAGGGTCAGGGAGTCGGCGCCCGACACCGGGCGGATGTCGGGCGACCTGATCGGGTGGCTGGAGATCGCGACCACGGCCGCGTTCTCCGTCCCCGCTCTGGTCTACGCCCACATGGCGTGGCGCGACCTCCAGCATCGTCCCGCGCCCGGCCCCGCACCCACGGTGACCTCCAGGACCGTCATCGAGCGGGGCGAGGTACGGGTGATCCTGGAGAACGCGTCGGCGGAAACCGTCGTCGACATCACCCGGGCGCTGGAAGGCGGTTCGAGCGGTGCGCCCTCTGGGGACGACTCCGACGGACATCCCTGACCCGACGTCGAGCCGCGCGGTTCTCATCGGCATCCACAAGTACCGGCACCTGGACTCGCTGCCGTCCGTCGCTCGCGGAGTCACGCGGCTGAAGCAACTGCTGCAAGAGCCCAGCCTGTGGGGGCTTCCCGCCGACCACATCGCGACGCTGGGCCCCAGGGCGTCGCCGGAGACGGTCCTGAAAACGATCAGGGACGCGGCGCTCGCGGCAACGGACACCCTGGTCCTGTACTTCGCCGGCCACGGACTGCGCCGAACCGACGGACGTCCCCTGCACCTCGCCCTGACCGGCGCGGACCCCGATCACATCCAGATCGGCACGGTCTCCTACGCATACGTACGCGAGATGCTTGCCGTCGGCAACACCCGCCGCAAACTGGAGATACTCGATTGCTGCTACAGCGGACTGGCCGCCAAGGGCACGATGGGAGCCGGACCGAGCGAGGTCGATCCTTCGAGCGCTCTCGGGTTCGACGACGCGCACCGCGGGCATCACGTACTGACGTCGGCATCCGCCAACGAACCGTCGTTCGCCCGGCCCCACGAGCAATACCCGGAGTTCACCGGCGAGTTGATCAAGGTGTTGGAGAGCGGGATCCCCGGTGCCGGCGCGACGCTGACCCCGGGCGAGGTCTGGGGGCGGATCCACGCTGCGATGTCGGCCCGCCCGCATTCCACGCTGCCCCGCCAACTCGTGCAGAACGCCGTCCAGGACCTGCCCTGGGTCCGTAATCGCGCGTACACACCTGCGTCGTTCGCGACCCACGGCACCGCACCCCGGCCCGTGGCGCCGTCGCCCGCGCCCCTCCCCCAACCGGGAAGGCCGTCACGCCCGTTGCTGCGGCGCCGGGTACTGACGTACGGCGGGGTGGCCGCGGTGGCGGCAATCGGCGGAGCCTCGTACACCCTGCTGGAGCACAGTCCCGGCGGTGTCCGGAAACCGGGTGCCCAGCGCTGGCGCCGCCACTTCACCTCCATGGGCATCCCCTTGCCCGCAGAGCCCGGCACGCCCGGCAGGGGCGCTCTCCTCCTCCCCCTCGACGACGGCCGGGTGGTCTGTCTGGACAGCCGTGACGGTGGGGTCCTGTGGCAGGTCGATCTGGGCGGGGCCCTCCTCACGCGGTCCTCGATCGTCAAGGGGTGTCTGCTCGTGTCCTTGGCGATCGGCCCGGGGCAGGGCCGACTCGTCGCGCTGGACCACAAGGGCACCACACTGTGGTCCGCGGAGACCAACGGCTGGCCGTGGGCCCAGCAATCAGGGCCGAACGGCCGGGTGTTCGTGGCCACCAGCAGTGGCTGGGTCTACCGCCTGAACCTGGTGGACGGCCGGCCGGACTTCGCCCGGAAGGTCGCCGGCCAGGCGAACGCGGTAGTGGTCGCGAACAATTACCTCTACGTGCCGACGTTCGGCGACGGGATCGTCGTGCTGGACGCCGCCACGGGGGAGTCCCGGTGGTCGCGCCCGGCCGAGGGGTCCGTGTGCGGCGCCGAAGCCGACACGGACATCGTGTACCTGACCATCGGTAATCGGGAACCCGCCAAAGGCGGCCGCCTTCGCGCCCTGGACGCGCAATACGGCGACACGCGCTGGGAGTTCACCTTCGACACGCTCGTCCAGGCAGCCCCGACGCTCGCGCCCGAACACGTCCTGGTCCCCGACGGGCGCGGCACCCTGCACGCGTTCGACCCGGTCTCCGGAACCAGGACCTGGCAGCAGGACATCGACGCGAACCTCTCGGACCGCGTCACCCACGACGGCAGGACCGTCTACGTCGGAACCTCCCGCGGCATCGCCGCCCTGAGCCTCGCCGGCGGCCGGATCCTGTGGAGCAAGGACATCCTCCCGACGCCCCCCACCGCGTCGTACGGAGGCAGCCGTCCGGTGATCGACGACGACACCGTCTACCTCGGCTACGGCGACCTGACGACGGAGAGCTCGAACTACGACGTGTACGCGTTCAGCCGCTGACGTTCCGACGGCGGTCGTGGACCCCGCCGGCGCGCGGCAGAGCCGTCTGCCGCGATCCCGACCGACGGCTCGTGGGGCCATACAGCCCAGGCGAGATGGGCTCGGCCCCGCGGCTGTTCACCATCCGAACGGGCGGTCACCACGGCCCGCCATGCGGTGGTCGCCGCGGTGGCGGTTTCCCCCCGAAGCGGCCGATGGGCACGGTCACCCGAATGGCACGGCTCTGTATACGGGTGATTCGACTCCGGTGTGGTTTTACTCGACGAAGGACGTCTTCGCCGTCGTACCTCCCACGCTGCGGTCCCACCGCCTGCCGGGGTACGACCGAACACCTCGGGTCCCCGGAGCCGAGCGGGCGAAGCGTCGACGTCGGTGGCCGGGGAACGCGTGTTCTTCCGCCACCCGTTCCCGAGAATGGAGCCCGTCATGGCGGATTCGCAGAGCATCGAAGAGATCATGAGGAAACTTCGAGCGCAGACTGCTCTGTCGGCCGAGGAAGTGTTGACGCTGCAGGGCCACGTCGACCAGCTGGAGAACAGGTCCTCGGTGGACACCACCCACCACACCACACACTCGACCCCGAACTCGCATTACACCGACCACCACACGAGCCTTCAGGAAATTCAGGGCCTCCTCGACCATCTGCACGAGTCCGCCGCGGCCCCCGGCGGCACGCCGTGCCACGAGGGTGGCCACAAGCCCTCGCCGGCCCAGTCTCCTCCTCAGCACGGAGCCGGCTCGTGACCCAGGCGACGAGTACCGCGTCGCCCGGCGCGCTGCCGGTCGACGAGCTCGACGAGTTGCTCGCCAAGCACCCGTTCGGCGACTCCGACTACGTGACGAGCAGGCTCCATGCCTGCTACCGGCGCCGACTCGAGAGCATCGGCGATCGGTTGCCGCTCGCTCGTGAGGTCCTCGACGCGTTGGACCGCGCGGACGCGCAGACCCGCTACCGGATCGTGGGCGACACGGTGTTCCGGTGTGCGGTGCAGTACCTCCATGTCCAGATCGAGGACGAAATCCCCTACGGGATTCCTTCGGAGCACTGTCGGGAGATTCTGCGACGCGCCATCCGCAATCTCGACGCGGGGGTGCCCGGCCTGCTGGGACCCGAGCTGTCGGATCACCTGGGTACGGCTTCCCACTACGGATGGGTGTGGCGCGACGACGGCCCCGAAACGGTCGTCACCGACGCCTTCCGCGACATCGTGGCGGCTCACTACGGTCTGACCCTGCACACCCCCGGCAACGACGAACTCGCGATGGTGGCCAAGGCCGTTCGCTTGCTGGAGGAGGTCCTGCCGAAGGTGACGCGCAGCGTCCTCAGCCACACCCACCTGCTCGCCGTCTTCGCTCCCGTGGGCCAATGGGAGGGGACCCGATCCAGCTCCGAGTACAAGGTCAGCGGAACGATCTTCCTGAACCAGCGCACGCTGTGCAATCCCTGGGCACTGGCGGAGCACCTGCTGCACGAATCGCTGCACCAGCAGCTCTACGACCTTCGAGCGGGTCATACCCTTCTCGTCCCGGACTTCGCCCGCGCGGACCGGCCCCTGGTCCACTCGTTGTGGAACATGCCCGACTCCACGCGCGGAAACCACTGGGACGTGCATCGGGCCCTGGCGGCCTACCACGTCTACGTCTACCTGGCGCTGTTCACCAGGGCGGCACGCGAGTCCGACGGCGATCGGCAGTACACGAAGCGGTACGGACCGATCGAGATGACGGGCCCGCGCACCGCGCTCGCCCGCGCCCGATACCTGCGCGAGCAGATCGGCAGAGAGCAGTACCGGCGGGAGCTGGGTCCGGCCGGTCACCGCACCGTGGACTGGCTCGACACCGTGTTGGACGTGGTCGACCCCGATCCCCAGGTCGAGGAATCGTTCGTGCACTTGCTGCTCGACCGGTTCTGGCGCGAGGCCTCGATGATTCGATCGATGGCCTCCGACGACACGATCGACGCCGAAGTCCGCTCCCTGATCCCCGGGTTGCTGGCGGACGAGGTGCAATGCGCCCGGTCGGCACTGACCGCGATCGGGCACGATCCGACGTCCTTCGACCAGGCCGTCGAAACCTCCGAAGCCCAGGAGCCCTTCGAACGATTCGCGTCCGTGCGAAAAGTGATCGCGCAGACGCTGCTCGACGCCTGTCCCCGCCGCTACGAGCTTTCGCCGGCCCGTGACGTGGACGAGGGAGTCCGGGACATGGTGGAGCGCTCCAGCGCGGTGCTCATGAAGGCCCTCGACCGGTAAGGCGGGTGACATGGAAATCCACCATCCCGGCCTCCGTTCGATTCTCGATGTCCTGCGGCGCGGCGAATCGCTCTCCGTCGGCGAGTTCGAGAGCCTGCAACGCCAACTCGCCCGGCTGGACGGGCAGGACCGTCCGGTCTCGGATACCCCTGGAGCACGGGGGACGACCCCGGCATCCGGCTCCGCAGCACAGCCGGCCCTCGACCCCACGGCCGCATTGTCGGCCGGATCCGCGAACAGGCGAGGAACGGCCGCTTTCGCGGCCTCGTTCGGCGGACGGACCGTCGACTTCTTTCGTGAGACGCGCGAGATATTCCTGTCGAGCGTGGGCATCGGAACCTACCGCGGTGCGATGGACGATGAAACCGACGCGGCATACGTCGCCGCGATCCGCGGCGCGCTGCGCGCCGGCGTCAACGTCATCGACACCTCCTTGAACTACCGTTGCCAACGCTCGGAGCGCAACGTGGGTGCCGCGCTGCGCCTCTTCGCCGCGCAGGACGGCGGCGACCGAGAGGGCGTGCTGGTCTGCACAAAGGCCGGATTCCTCACCTCGGGTGCGATTGCGCCGGGCTCGCTGCGGGCCGACGAGGTGGCGGGAACGCACTGCATGGCGCCCGCGTTTCTCTCCGATCAACTCGAACGAAGCCGTCGCAACCTGGGCTTGGCCGTGGTCGACGTCTACTACCTGCACAATCCCGAGACACAGCTCCGATTCGTCGACGCATCGATGTTCGCCTCGCGGATGAGGCGGGCGTTCGAGCGACTGGAGCAGGCCGTGGCCGAGGGCCTGATCGCGCACTACGGCGTGGCGACGTGGGACGGCTTCTTCGATGGTTCCTTGTCCCTGCGGTCCCTGGAAAGCCTGGCCCGAGAGGTCGCCGGTGATCGCCACCACTTCGGGTTCGTGCAACTTCCGGTGAATCTCGGTATGCTCGACGCCTTGCGTTCGTTGGCCGGGGACGAGCACAACGTGCTCGCGACCGCCGACGAACTGGGTTTCACCGTGCTGGCGAGTGCCTCGTTGTTGCAGGGCCGCAGTGCCGCGGACCTGCCCGGTTGGATCTCCGGCGTGATACCGGATCTGGCCACGGACGCACAACGCGCGATTCAGTTCGCGCGTTCCACCCCGGGGGTGACGTGCGCGTTGGCCGGCATGCGCGACCCGCGCCATGTGGCGGACAACACCGCCGTCACCACGACACCGCCCCTGAGCCGGGAGCGGTACCGCGCCGCCTTCTCGGCGCATTCGGTGGTCGGCCGGTCGGGCTGAACCGGACCGTCCTGCGGTCGGCGAACTCCGGTGATTCGCTCGGGTGATCCTCGGATGATCCGGAGTCAGACGAGCCGGAGTTCGACTTCCGCGGGACGGTCGCCGTCCACCAGGGTCGTGGCCCGCGTCTGCTTTTCGTCCCGCGTCCGGCACTCGGCCGTGTACAGGCCGCCGGCCGGGACGGAGAGCGCGAAACGCCCGTCGCCGCCGGTCGACACGGCGACGTCCGGATACGGCATCGGCCCGTCGACCAGATAGACGCGAGCTCGCGGGACGGGGGCGCCTGTCCTGTCGCGTACCGCTCCCGTGATGAGGTAGGAGGTGCCGCTGTCCCTCGGCACTTGCACGGGAGCCGCCCGCGTCGTGGTCCGCGCGTCCGTCCAGGCCGACAGGTTGTCGTACACGTCGGCGTTGATTCGCGTCCCGGAGTTCACGGTCACCCCGCCGTAGGCGTGGATGGCGAAGCCGTAGCGCTCCCCGTCGACGACCCGGTAGACGGCCGTACCACTTTGCCCGCCGGCGGTGTCGATGTCGTAGTACACCTTCATCGGCGTCACCGAACCGATCTGCCTGCTGTCGAACCACATGGTCCCGTCGGTCTTGTCGGCGGGATAGCCGGCGATGTTGCCCGTCGTGGCGAGCAGATCGGCGGACGGCCACGTCCCGATACCGAGCCATCCCGTGGTACTGCCCAGGTCGGTGGGGATGACGATCGCGCCGTAGTCGTAGTTCTCGTCCGCCGAGATCGTCCAGCCGGTCACCGAGTGGAAGATGGCGGCGGTCACGAATCCGTAGGGAAGGGACGTGCCGTCGCGGCCCGGCATGACCTGAATGCTTCTGACCCATCCGTCGCGCCCCGGAACGCCACTGTTCGTGATGTAGACGCAGTGACCGGCGGTCGCCAGGGTGTGTGGGCCGATGAACCAGGCCGTACCGAGCCAGGTGGAGCCGTCCGCGGCGGTGATCAGCAAGGACGCGTACGCGCGCCAGGGATACTCCGAGGTGTTCGTGATCTGCGTCCGGTTGTCCGGACCGTGCACGGTCTCGGGAGGAGACGGCGGCGGACCGAACGACGCCTCCCCGATGTCGGGCGACTGCAGGCTGGGTGCGGCCCAGTCCTTCGTCGACCACGATCCGGGCACCGGCGGCGAGTGCCCTTTCACCTGCTCCCGGCCACCGCCGGTCTGTTGAGCGGTCTCGTGCCCCACACCGTGCGAGGGCGGCCGGGAGAGCTCCTGCTCATCGGTGCCGACCGTCTCGCCCTGGGGCTGGTTGGAAACCGGGGTGTGCGGGTTCGAAGGCATGGTTCTCCTCCTCCGTCGGGAGGATGCGGCGAGTCCTCGAGGGCCCGGCCGCCTCCCCCGGCATCCCTGTCGGCGGACGCGCTCGATCACCGTTCCCGAAGCCGGGAGCCTCACCTTTCAGCCTAAACGGTTGGCGGTGGTACGGCAGTCGGTGCCCGAATCGGCACCGGCTCGTCGCGGGTGGTGATCCGCCCCGCCGAACGTCGTGTCCGCCTGTGCGGCCGAGTCGCGGGGCCCTGCCGACAGGGTCAGTGTGGAACGAGGGGGACGTCCTCGAAGCACTGCCTCGCGCAGGAGGCTCTCGATGAGCACTCACATACACCGGACGGGCATGGGCCAGAATTCGGGTCCCGGCTCGTTGTCGGGATGGGCCGCGTTCGCCGGAGTCATGATGACCTTCGGCGGCATCCTGGCGGTATTCCAGGGAATCGCCGCCATCGCCAAAGACGACATCGTCGCCAAAACGCGCAACTACTCGTTCTCGTTCAGCACCACCGGCTGGGGCTGGATCCATCTGATCCTGGGCGTCGTCATCTTCCTCGCCGGCATCGCGCTGTTCACCGGCGCGGTCTGGGCCCGCATCATCGGCGTGGTCCTGGCCGGGCTGAGCATGATCGCCAACTTCATCTGGCTGCCCTACTACCCGGTGTGGTCGATCGTGGTCATCGCCATCGACATCGCCGTGATCTGGGCGTTGTGCACCGACCCACAACGGAGCAACCGGTAGCGCGGGCAGGGTCGTCGGGACACTTCGGGTCGGGCGGGCCGGCCCGAAGCCCCGCGCCATCCAGGCGAGCGTGGCGGGGCGACGACGGCCCCGGGTGGTGGCCCCGTCATCGGCGCCGGTCGGGTGGTGGCGTCCGCGAAGGCGTCGGTATCCGTGCTACGTTGATCCCAGTTGCAGTTGTGGTACCCATGAACTTTGTGTGCACCTGACGGGCGTGTTCCGTGGGTGCATTTTTTGTTTGGCCGGTCATCTCCGGATGGGCCCCAGGCGGCGACGCGGAATCACACCATGTGGATCCGGCACTGCTCCCCCCAATGAAGGAGAACGATATGGCGACCACCGGCACCGTGAAGTGGTTCAACGCGGAAAAGGGCTTCGGCTTCATCGAGCAGGACGGTGGCGGCCCCGACGTCTTCGCCCACTACTCGAACATTTCCGCCCAGGGCTTCCGTGAGCTCCAGGAGGGCCAGAAGGTCTCCTTCGACGTCACCCAGGGCCAGAAGGGCCCGCAGGCCGAGAACATCGTCCCGGCCTGACGCCTTTCGGC